>JAUIDM010000355.1 GCA_030428915.1 Alphaproteobacteria bacterium
GGCCCCGGCGAGGTTCATGTAGCTGCGCGACATGGTCTGGATTCCGTTCACGGTCAGGAACCCGCGCCCGTCGAGCGTGTCGAGCGGCATGCCGTCGGGGTCTTCTTCGCAGACGAACTGGCAGTTATCCTTGGTACGGCCGTGCGCGCGGGCATGGTAGCACCGCGCCGACAGGGCCAGCGAAGCGCGGCCGAAGACCTGCACCTCCAGCCCCACGCCCAGCGCCTGCGCCCTTTCGCCGAGAACGGCGACCGCATCGCGCGGCAGTTCGGCGGGCAGCGCGAAATGGGTGGCGCCGCGCCCGGCGAGAAAGGCCATCGTCTCTTCATTGTAGACGTTCATGTAGGGCCCGACCCGGTGCGGCCGCCCGGTCAGGTGCAGAAGGGCGGCGGCGTTGTTCGCCTCGACCGCGCGCCCGTCCTCGCCCGCGCAAAGCCCCTCGGTCGCCTTGCGTTCGCGCCTCAGCATGATCTCGGCCAAGGACGAGATGACGACGGTCTTGCCCGCCCGTTCCAGCCTTTCGGCCGTCTCGTGAAGGTCCCGCTCGTGAAACGGCGCGCGTTTTGAACAGATGACTTCGCCGAGATAGACGGTATCGACCGGCGCCTCTTCGGCGATGCGGGCGTAGAAGCCGCGTCGCGCCTCGGCGGACCAGTGGAAGGGGATCGGGCCGAGTGTCAGTTCCATGTCTACCGCCATGTCTTGGTCTTAAACGCGCCTTGCGTCTCTTTCTGGCCCTCGGTCAGCGCCAGAAGGTTCGCCAGTTCCGGCTCCCGCCCTTCGCGGATCGCGTCGACGGCGGCGCGGAAGGCCGCGACGACCTGGCGCACATAGGCGCGCGAGCGTTGCCGCCCCTCGATCTTGAAGGCATGAACGCCCGCCGCCATCAGGTCCGGCAGAAGCCGCGACAGGTTGAGGCTGATCGGTTCCTCGAAGGCGTAGTAGCCGTCGGGGCGGCAAGGCGCCCGGTAGCGACCCTTGCAGATGGTGGGGTAGCCCGCCGTCTCGTCGGGTGCGAAACGGTCGATGGTGAAGGCGCCGAGCCGGGTGGACATCGACCCGTCGGCCTCGCGCCGGTATTCGACGTCGTTGGCGGGCGAACAGACCCCGTCCATGTTGGTCGAGAGACCCGTGGCGTAATTCGTCAGCGAACAGCGCCCCTCGACCATCAGGCCGTGATTGCCGAAGATGAAGGTCTCGATCTCGCAAGGGATCTCAGCCGCCAGCGTACGGATTTCGCTCACCGTCAGGATGCGCGGCAGGACCACGCGCTTAACATCGAAGGCCTCAGCATAGTAGCGTATCGCCTCGGGGCTGGAGGCGGCGGCCTGAACCGAGAGATGCAGGCGCTGACCGGGATGGGTCCGGCGCACCCAGTCGGCGACCCCCATATCCGCAACGATCATCGCGTCAACGCCGAGCTTCGCACCCAGATTGGCCGCCTCCTGCCAGAGAACAAACTTGCCCGCCGGCGGAAAGGTATTGAGCGCCAGAAGCACCTTCGCCTCGTTGGCATGGGCGTAGGCGACGCCTTCCTCCATCTCATCGGGCGTGAAGTTCAGCCCAGGAAAGTTGCGCGCATTGGTGGCGTTCTGAAAGCCGCAATAGACGGCGTCCGCGCCCGCATCGACGGCGGTGCGCAAGGCGGCGGGCGTGCCCGCCGGGCAGACAAGCTCGGCCGAGGTCATGCCCTCGCCTCCCGGCTTCGCGCCCGTTCGCCCGCGCGCCTGAGCGCCGAAAGAGCCATGCGCCCCGGCGCACCGAACATGCCTGCGACCCGCTCGGCGATTGACCCGTCGATGTCGTCGAGCGCGTTTCGCAACGAAACCACGGCCTCGGTATTGCCGGAGATCACGAGCGCGCGCGAAAAGAACAGCGCATCGCCATCGAGATCCGCATCGACAAGCTCCAGAAGATCGAGGAACCGCCCCGAGATATGTGCCACATGGTCCGGGAGGACACGGCGCGCCACCGCCCGCAGAACCGGGGCCTCCCAGTCCGGCCTGAGATGCAGGGCGAAGGGCAGGTCTACAGGATCGATGATGAAATCCGCCCCGACCCAAGGTCCGAGACGGTTAAACATCGAGGGGTTCTCGGCCGCGATCCGGCGCGCGATCCGCGCCAGGATCGGCTGCAGAGGGACAAGGAAAAACGGAGGCAGGGTCATGCGGGCGGCAAAGCCGGAATCAGCGTCGTTCATGGCCGAAATCGCTAACACCCGAACGCGAGCCGATTCTTGACATTCGTCAATTGAGCGCGGTCCAGTGAACGTGATCCCGACCGCGGATTGTCCGTGTTATGCTGACCCGACAGTTCACAGGGAGAACATCAGAATGACCCGTCTGACGGCAAAGGACTTTGGGCCAGAAATCCTCGAACTCTACGATTTCTACGCCCACGGCATGATCACGAAGCGAGAATTCCTTGACCGGGCGGCCAAATACACGGTCGGCACAATGACTGCCGCCGCCATCCTCGGCGCGATGAGCCCGAACTACGCTCTGGCCGAGCAGGTCAGCTTCAACGACCCCGACATCCGGGCGGACTATATCACCTATCCGTCCCCGAACGGCCACGGTGAGGTGCGCGGCTATCTCGTCCGTCCCGCAGCGGCCGAGGGAACGCTGCCCTCGGTCGTGGTTGTGCACGAGAACCGGGGACTCAATCCCTATATCGAGGACGTGGCCCGACGTCTTGCCAAGGCGGGCTTCATGGCGCTTGCGCCGGACGGGCTGACCTCGGTCGGCGGCTATCCCGGCAATGACGACGAGGGGCGGGACCTGCAGAAGACGGTCGACGGTACGAAGCTGATGAACGACTTCTTCGCCGCCGTGGAATTCCTCATGGCGCATGAGGGTTCAACCGGCAATGTCGGCATTGTCGGCTTTTGCTATGGCGGCGGGGTTTGCAATGCGGCGGCCGTCGCCTATCCGGAGTTGAAAGCGGCCGTGCCGTTCTACGGACGTCAGGCAGCGGCCGAGGATGTGCCAAAGATAAAAGCCTCACTGATGCTGCATTACGCTGGCCTCGATGAGCGGATCAACGAAGGTTGGCCCGCCTACGAAGCCGCTCTGAAGGCGGCGGGCACCGATTATCAGGCCTTCGTCTACGAAGGTGTGAACCATGGTTTCCACAACGATTCCACCCCACGCTACGATGAGGCAGCGGCGGAACTTGCCTGGGGCCGGACGGTGGATTTCTTCAGCGAGAAATTGGGCTGAGCCTCAGCGCCTCTTTTTGCGGAACTCGCAGAGCGACTGGGCGTGGCCGACGGTCAGGCCGCCGCCCCGCTGAAAGAGCGTGAAGAGCCCTGTGGCGCTTGCCGCCTCATCGGGATTGAGCGTGAAGTCCATCGGGTCGCCCGCGCGGCGGGGCGGTTCGGAGGCGCGATAGATCGTATCGGTCGGCGACAGATGCAGGACCCGGATCGCATAGTCGCCCGCCGCACACCAGAAATCGGCCGGGCCCGATTTGCCCCGCCACGGAACACTGAACCCGTCTGCGCCCCGAGGCTCGACAATCATCCCGTTCTGCGCCGTGAAGGCTACGGCAGGCGTGGCAACGGAGAGGGCTGCAAGAAGGAGTAGAAGGCGCATGGGCGTATCCTGAAAGGTCTGTCCAGTAGATAGGAGGTTCGGGGGCGATTCCAACGGCAGCGCGACGGCTACCAGTCGAATGGCTGCCGATTGCGAAAAAATCCGCCGGTCGGCCCGTCCTCGGACAGAAGCGCCAGCCAGATCGCGGTATCGGCGCCCTCTTCCGGGCTGCGGTCGGCCCCTGCCCCGCCCATTCGCGTCCGGACCCAGCCGGGACACATCGCGTTGACCTTCACGCCGGGCGGCAGATCGCGCGGCAGTGCCTTGGTCAGCGCGTTCAGCGCCGCCTTGGCGACGCCATAAGCCCCGGGACCTTCAAGGCCGTGCGCGAAACTGCCCCAGTCCGACGACAGGTTGACAATGCGCCCCCAACCCCTGTCCCGCCAATGCGGCAGGTTCAGCCGGATCAGATCAAGGGGCGCGGCCACCATGACCTGCATTGCATCGTCAAAATCACTGTCAGGGCTCAAGAGCGAGGCATCGGACAGAATACCCGCATTGTTGATCAGGATATCGAAGCCCGTGGACCCGGTCATCGCGGTGGAATAGCTGTCGGGGTCGGCAAGATCGAGATGC
>JAUIDM010000013.1 GCA_030428915.1 Alphaproteobacteria bacterium
TCCCATGGATGCCCTCTCCTTCAACTTGTGCTGTGACGCCACGAGTATGGCACATCGCGATGCCGTCAGGGTGAGAGCGGCATCCACCCCATCTCCACCACGTAACCCACTGATTTTGATCATATGAACTTCGAGTTCCAATCCCAATCGCGACAAAAAGGGTCTGGGGTCCAAATGCCGCAGCTAAAGGCGTCGGCCAAAGCCGCTGTGATACCGAGTATCAATTTGATAACGGCCGAAATAGTTGACATTCGGCCCCCGCATCCGCGGGGCCTGAGGCGGATGGCCCTATCAGCGGGCAACAACCTGGGCCAGCCGAGCAGAAGCCGCGACACCTTCGATCACGGGGATCGACGCACGCGCCGCCAGCTCAGGCTCGATACGCGCCATACCTGCGCATCCTAGAACCGCACAGGCAGCGCCATCTTGGGCCACAGCCGCCTCGACTTCTTCGACAATGCGCTGGATCACGTCCGGTCCTCCCTCGTCTATGGTCAGGACCGGAAGCCCACTCGCACGAACCGAAGCACAAATCCCACGGAACCCCTGTTGGTGAATGTTCTCTTCGATGACCGGGATCGACACCGCAAGCGAGGTGATGACCGAGAACCGCAATCCAAGCAATTGAGCCATTACAAAGCTCGACTGACCTATACCTAGAACAGGACAGCCCGCTCGGGTTCGTGCCTCTTCCAACCCGGTATCGTCAAAACAGGCGATCACTATGACATCGGCACCATCACGTCGTGCCTTCGGCAAAAGATTCAGCATGCCCGGAACCGCCGCGTCGCCATCCGACTTGCCCTGGATGGCCGCAGGACCATCGTTATTCGTCAAACCGACAATGTCGACCTCCGGCATCACGCTGCGCGCCGTTGCAACGATACTTTCTGTCATTCCCTCGGTCGAATTGGGGTTGATATAGGTAATCTTCATACGCCCTTCCCCGCGTCAGATCCCAGCCGCGCGCGGCGTTTTCCAAGGATCCAGACGCTCAGCAGAAAGGACGCAATGATCGCGAATGAAAAGGCGGTGGTCAGTGTCCCCAGGGCATAGATCACCGGGGTGGTCACATTGGTCGTCATGCCAAAGATTTCGAGAGGCAATGTGTTATAACTTCCAGCCGTCAGAAGGGTTCTCGCAAACTCATCGTAGCTCAGCGTGAAGCCGAACAGAGCCACACCGATCAGCGACGGCGCGATGATGGGCAGCACCACGTAGCGAAGCGTCTGCCACGCGGTCGCACCCTGATCGCGGGCGGCCTCTTCATAGCTCTTGTCGAACCGGTTGAATACGGCAAACATGATGAGCAGGCCAAAAGGCAAGGTCCATGTCAGTTGCGATCCGAACCCGCTGGTCGCCCAATGCACCTTCAATCCAAGCTGGTTGAAGATCAGACCGACCCCCAGCGAAATCAGGATCGACGGAATCACCAGAGACGTGATCGCCGCATAGAACACGAGACCCGACCCCCAGAAACGCTTGCGGAAAGCAAGACCCGCCATCACCGAAACAACGACGGTTGTCACCATGACCATGAGGCCAAGCCCGAAACTGCGCCGGAAGGCGCCCCAGATGTCGCCCACCGCCTGTTCCTGAAAGAGATCGCGGAACCAGTACACCGAGACCCCGTTCATAGGGAAGGTCAGCCCACCCTGCGGCCCCTGAAAGCTCAGGATACCGATTGTCAGGATCGGCCCATAAAGGAACAGCACGAACAGCCCGAAGAACACGGCCAGCACGTAGAAACTGCGCGGTCTGCGCTCCATCTCAAAGCTCCTTCCGGATGTTGACGAAGCGGAGCAGGATCGCGATCACGATCAGCACAGTGCAGAGCAGCACAACGGCCGTTGCCGCCGCAGACGGGTATTGCAGAAGTCCGATATCGTTCGAGATCAATCGCCCCACATTGGCGCGCTGCGATCCGGACATGAAACGGACCGTGATGAAATCGCCCATGACCAGAGTCACCACGAAGATGGTTCCGATCATGATGCCGGGCTTTGTCAGGGGAATGATCACGTGAACCAGCGTCTGGAAACCCGACGCGCCATTGTCGCGCGCCGCTTCCAGCAAAGACTTGTCGATGCGCATCATCGTGTTGAAGATCGGCACCACCATGAACAGCGTGTAAAGATGCACAAACGCAAGGATCACCGAGAAATCGGAATAGAGCAGCCATTCCAGCGGCTCGTCGATCACCCCCCACGAAATCAGCGTCTGATTGGCAATGCCATTGCGCCCCAGAAACGGGATCCACGAAATCATGCGGATGATATTCGATGTCCAGAACGGGATCGTGCAGACCAGAAACAGCGCGATCTGCATGGTCAGGCTGCGCACATGGAAGGCGAGGAAATAGGCCACGGTGAACCCGATGGCGAGGGTCAGCGCCCACGTGATGAGCGCGTATTTCAATGTCGCGCCGAACACCCGGTAGGTGACCGGCGAGCCAAAGAGAAACTCGTAATTGTCGAACTGGAACGCCGGGTAGATCGAGAACTCGGTCGCGCCCCAGAAGCTGACGATCACGATCATCACGATGGGGGCGATCAGGAACGCCAGCAGGACAAGGCTCAGCGGGGCCGCCTGAAGCCATCCCAATACATGCCTGCTTTTGATCTGCATACTCTCACCATCGGTGCGACCGGCTCGGCTTGGGTCTCGCCGGCTCCGGCCTCATCTTGCCGGATAAACTCTCAGGGGGGTCTGGGGGGCAGAATGCCCCCCAGCCAGTCGCCTCGCGTCCGCGAGGCGAAACTCCATCACGCGGCGATGAATTCGTTCCATTTGCGAACCATGTACTGGTTCTCGTCCATGACAGCGTTCCAGCAGGCCACGGCGCCCATGCGGTCGTAGAACGAGCCACCGTCGCGGGTCTCGCCGGCTTGCGCCAGCGTGTCGCCGGTGGGTGAGGTGATGACGTCGGTAGCTTCCTTGCCCTCGAACCAGTAACCCCATTCGTTCTCGGACATGAAGTTCTTGGAGGTTTCCGGAACCGCCGAGTAATAGCCTTGACGCATCAGGTAGCCGCCGACCCAGCCGGAAAGATACCAGTTGATGTATTCATACGCCGCATCGAGTTCCATGCCGGACAGCGAGGACGACAGGCCGATGCCGCCACCCCAGCTGCGGTAGCCTTCCTTGAGCGGCTGGTAGACGCAGGGGATTCCGCGGGACTTCACGGCGGTGATCGCCGGGGACCACATGGACTGGATCACGACTTCACCGGACGCCATCAGGTTGACGCTTTCATCGAAGGTCTTCCAGAAGGCGCGGAACTGGCCACTGCGCTTGGCTTCGGTGAAGATCGCCATGGTCTTGTCGATTTCTTCACGGGTCATGTTGCCCTTGTCGCCATACTGGATCTCGCCCATGGCTTCACAGACCATCGCCATATCCATGATGCCGATCGACGAGATGTCGAGGATCGACGCCTTGCCCTTGAACTCGGGGTTCAGCAGCTCGGTCCAGGATTCGATCGGGCGGCCGATCAGATCGGGGCGAATGCCCAGCGTATCCGCGTTGTAGATCGTCGGGATGAGCGTCATCCAGCCGGTTTCTTCGCTAGCAAAGGACGTCCCGCCGGGGCCGTCGACAAAGCCGACACTATGGGGTGCGGTGCCCTGCGCGATTGTTGACTTTGGAGTCAGTTTACCGCTCCGGAAAATGCCGACGATCTTGTCATAATTGGCAATTTTCGACGTATCCATCGCCTGCAGGTTGCCGGTCGGCCAAACCTTCTTGCAGATCCAGTACTCGATATCCGCGATGTCAAAGCTGTCGGGCTGGGTGGCCGCGCGCTGGGTCACGCTGTCGGAATCGAGAGCCGTCATCTCAAGCGTGAAGCCAAGGTCTTCCTTCACCTTGTTGGCGACATCGTTGAGGTTCGACACGCCGGTGCCGAACTGGCGCAGCACGATGTTCTTGGTGTCCTGCGCCCAGAGCATGGGTGCGGGAAGGGCGGAAGCCGCAAGCGCCGCGCCTCCGGTCTTCAGAATGGAGCGGCGGGTGTAGCCGACCTTGGGTTTTGCCATTGTAATGTTCCTCTTTTTCCAGGGGTTCGGTGTGGAGTTGGATTGGCCGATCAAGCCTGCAGGCGGTGCAGCCGCCCATCGTCCCAGCAGAGCGTCACTGCTTCGCCGGGTGATTTTGGGGATTGAAAGAACTGCTCTTCCGGAAGCAGGGCAAGAACCTCGTCCCCGCCCGACGTGGTTGCGGTCACAGCGACCGAGGCGCCTTGGTATTCGACAGCAATCACCGTGGCGGGCACGCCCCCCTCGCCCAGCGTCACGGCATCGGCGCGCACAGTGGCCTTGCCTTCAGGCAACGCGATCACGTTGTGACCTCCGATAAACCGGGCGACGAACTCGGTGCGCGGCTGCGCCCAGACCTCACGTGCGGGGCCCGCCTGTTCGATCACCGCGTCGTTCATGACGACGATCTCATCTGCGAGCGCGAGCGCTTCGTCCTGCCCGTGGGTCACATGAATGAACGTGATCCCCAGCTCGCGCTGAAGTTTTTTAAGCTCTGTCCGCATCCGAATACGCAGAAAGGGATCAAGCGCCGAAAGCGGTTCGTCCAGCAACAGGACCTTGGGTTGGGTCACAAGCGCACGGGCAAGCGCGACGCGCTGCTGCTGGCCGCCGGACAACTGCGCCGGCAGCCGGTCCGCCAGATGTGTCATGTCCACCAGTTCAAGCAATTCATTGGCTCGAGCGTGTCGCGTCTCTTTTTCGACGCCCTTCATCCGCAGCGAGAACGCCACGTTGTCGCGCACCGATAGGTGCGGGAAAAGCGCATAATTCTGGAACATCATGGCGGTCCCGCGCCGTGCCGGCGGCAGGTCCGATACGTCCTGCCCATCAAGGACGATCTGGCCGTCGCTTACGTCTTCATGACCGGCGATCATCCGCAGCGTAGATGACTTGCCGCAGCCGGACGGGCCAAGCAGACAGACATAGCTGCCCTTGGCAAACACATGGTTCAGATCCAGTACCGCCACCGTGCCGCCATAGCACTTGGTCAGGTGGACAAGTTCAAGATCGTAGCCTGTTCGCATCAGGTCCCCCAGTTCGCTGCTTGATTTCACCTTGTGCAGAGCGCTGTCGGGACCGGGAGTGATTTCCGCAGGCACGAGAGCCGAAAACACAATTCGCCCGTTTTTTGAGCGCAAGCGTGAATGATGTGCGCAAAAAACGGCACAAGTTCGTATACAATATCGTACCACAAACTGTTTCGACGCCGCTAGCTTGTGCCGACCCACACGAATCGGAAAGGCTTGGAGGCACAGCAGAGCAGTGTGTCAGAACCATGAACAAGATCGAGACAAAGGGCTGGACGAGCGACACCGTCGTGGCAGACTTAGAACGCGCGATTCACGAGCACCGCCTGCCGCCGGGAACAAAGCTTGGGGAAGACGAACTGAGCGACGCCTATGGGATCAGCCGAACCATTGTCCGCGCCGCACTTCTGGCTCTGTCACACCGCCGCCTCGTGGAACTCAAGCGCAACCGCGGCGCGTTTGTCGCGCAGCCGTCGGTACGAGAAGCGCGCGAAGTGTTCGAGGCACGGTCGCTACTTGAACCACGCACGGCCCACTCCGCAGCGCTGCGGATGACCGATGCAGACCTGGATATCCTGACCAAGAATATTCGTAATGAGCATGCCGCCCTAGATGCCGGCGAAAACGGTCGTGCGCTGTTTCTGTCCGGTCAGTTTCACATTGAAATCGCTCGTATAGCAGATCAATCGACCATCGAGACATTCATCTCCGAACTGATCGCGCGCTCATCCTTGATCATCGCTCTTTACTGGCGCCGCCGTGCCGCGCTGTGCGAAACGCAGGCGCATCACGCGCTGCTCGATGCCTTTGCACACCGCGACGGCGATGCGGCCGAGCAGTTGATGAAAAGCCATCTCCTCGATCTCGTGGCATCGCTCGATCTGCGCAATGTGAGCCAGCCGCCCACCTCCCTTCGAGAAGCGTTGCAGCGATGACAGACTTTCGCTGTCGCAACGCCACGTTGCCCGAAGTGTCGATGATGCTTGATTGGGCCGCGAAAGAAGGCTGGAACCCGGGTCTCGACGACGCAAAGCCCTTCTATCAGGCGGACACTGAAGGGTTTTTCGTCGCCGAGACCGAAGACACGGTGGTTGCTGCGATTTCGGTTGTGAACCACTCGGACGATCACGCCTTTCTCGGTCTGTACCTGTGCCTGCCGGAGTATCGGGGTCAGGGCATCGGCTTTGGTCTTTGGACCCATGCGCTGGCACATGCCGGAGACAGGACCGTTGGCTTGGACGGTGTTCCGGCACAGGAGGCCAATTACAGGACATCCGGGTTCATACTGGCCGGACGCACGTGCCGATGGACCGGGCAATTCGAACCCGTTGATACGGGCTTTGTGCTTGCTGAACCAGGGGATTTCGCGGACATCGCCGAATTGGATCGTGCCGCGACGGGCGTCTGGCGCAATCGCTTCCTCCGAGCCTGGCTTGAAAACGGCGCCACCCGAAAGACGGTTGTCTTGCGCAAGGGCGGAGCGGTGACCGGCTTTGCCACGGCACGCACCTGTCGCACCGGGTGCAAGATCGGTCCCATCATTGCACCCGATGTCCACGAGGCCGAGCGTCTGGCGCGCCAAGCCGCAGCCTCCATTAACGAAACGCACATGACAATCGACGTCCCGGCAAGCGCCGAACCCTTTGCAGACCTACTTGCGAAAAAGGGATTTGCGCAAAACTTCAATACAGCACGCATGTACCGTGGCACCGCTCCTAGCACCCTTGAAACGCTGCACGCTGTCGCATCGCTTGAATTGGGGTGACACCGTCGGATCAAGAGACTGCGCAAATCACAGTGTTTCGATTTTACCCATCAAGCACCAAACGCACTGCGCGCGCTCGAACTTCCGTCGAAAAACGGTTTCCTGAATTTCCTTTGGTCATGACCTTCCAAGCTTTATGCTCTCCGGTAAACCCGGTTTGGTTCAGTCTCGGCGAGTGCGTTGTCATACGAGTCCCCCACGCTGCCGACCGAGGCCCCGATCTTGGCCTCTTCAAGGCGCTCGGAATACTTGATCGACAGGTACTGGACGCCGCGATCGCTGTGGTGGGTCAGCCGGTCGCGGTCCGGATTGCGGGCGGCAAGCGCCTGCTCCAGCGCGTCGAGAACCAGCTTGGTGTTGGGCGACGAGGAAACCTGCCAGCCGACGATGTACCGGGCGAAGACATCGATGATGAAGGCGACGTACACAAACCCGACAGCGGTGCGCACATAGGTGAAATCCGCCACCCAGAGCCTGTTGGGAGCGGGCGCCTTGAAGTCACGGTTCACCTTGTCTTCCGGGCAAGGCAGGGCCGGATCACTATACGTGGTCCTCTTGCCTTTGCCGCGTGTAACACCCTGTAATTTCGTTTCTTTCATCAGGCGAACGACCGTGCAACGCGCGACATTCTCGCCCTGCGCGACAAGATCGTGCCAGACTTTGACCGCGCCGTAGCGCTTGCCACTGGCCTCCCAGCAGGTTTTGATCTTCGGTACGAGATCCGCATCACGCTGCGCCCGCAGGGACGCTTTGGACGGGTCGCGCTCGACCGCCTGATGGTGGTGGTAGGTGGACGGCGCGATCGGCAGAACCCTGCAGATCGCCTCGACGCCGTACTCTCCGCGATGATCATCGATGAACATGATCATCTCTTCCGTTGGCGGTCGAGGTCCGCCGCCGCGAAAAAAGCCGACGCCTTGCGCAGGATCTCGTTGGCCTGCTTGAGTTCGCGGTTCTCCCGCTGCAGCGCCTTGAGTTCCTCGCGCTCTGACTGCGTCAGGCCGTCGCGATCACCATCCTCGATAGCCTGTCTGTTGACCCAATCGCGCAGCGTAGCGCTACTGCATCCGAACTTCTCCGCGATGGAGGCGACCGCCTGCGACCGCGATTTGTAATCCGCTTCGTTCTCCAGAACCATGCGCACCGCGCGCGCACGTACCTCTGTCGAAAAACGGTTCCCTGGGTTCCCTTTGGTCATAGCTTACCTTCTGAGCTTTCGGCTCTCCGGTAAACCCGGTCTGGTTCACTTACAAGCAGCTGCCCATTCTCAAGCAAGCTCTTCTTGACTACCGTCAAAAAGGCCAGCTTGAACAGATGAATGACGCCGCATAACCTCGAACCAAGCAGCGCCGCTCAGGCGAGTTTCAACAGAGAGCGGGACATCCCCAGGCCGAACTGCTGCGGCATTGTTGCAGAACTCTGACGGCAAAGGATTCACATCACGAATCCATTTGGTTAGACGGACGGCATGAGCAAGCCTGAGCCCACCCGGTCTTTGTTGATCTGGTTGGACAAGGATATAACCTAGCGCGCGCCGGCGGTTCGACTCCTGGCGGCGGAAGGTCTTGCCACAACGCCATCGGGTGCCGCCGGGGTCGCGGCGTAGCAACGTGTTGGAGGCACACGCCCGCTGGTCATTCTGTCGGAAAGACCGGCCGACGGCTAGCCTGCCGCCCTATAGGATGACACTTTGCAAGTCTTTGGGATGGTTGGTCACGGCCTCCCAGCCGTCTTCGGTGATGATGAAGCTGTCACCCACCTGTGCGCGGAATGTCTCGACCGAAACCGATCCATCGACGGCCAGAACCATGCCCGGTTGCAGGATGGTCTTATCACCTGTCACAAGTTGCGGTGCTTCCAGAAAACTGAACCCAGTCGAACGCCCGCAGCGGAATGGGTATTCAAAGCCAGCGTCCTGAATGACTTCGGCATAGGCCGCATGCACGCTTTCGGCGGTCACGCCTGGGCGTAAGGCATCAAGGGCAGCACGCTGGCTGGCAAGCGCCACCTCGTAGACACGTGCCTGCTCGGGTTCTCCGATCTCTCCGATCCAGAATGTGCGATCAAAGCCCAGCTTGAAGCGGTGGAAATTGGTCATGCCGCAGAAACACAGAAACACCGGCTCGCCTTGGCGCATGACCCGGGTGGAGGCCCTGTGATGTGTCTTCGTGATGGTGTCGCCCGAAGCCATGATCTGAAGGAAATGCGTATTGGGCGACATGTCCGCGTCGTCATAATAGGCTGCCAGCAGTTCTGCGGCCTTGCGCGTTCCGGCCTGTGATGTGGCAAGGGCGACTTCGTATTCCGGCACTCCTTCACCAATGGCCGAGCGCCCTGCGGCCATCATCGCATTGGCGACTTGCCCAGCATGACGGGCCAGTTGCAGTTCCTCGGGTGTTTTGATCATGCGCATGTCGGCCAGCAGAGGCGTAACCGTTTCGATCCGCCCCTTTTGGACCTGAGGTCCAACAAAGGCTCGCACCAAAGGCGGCATGTGATCCGGCTCGATCCCAACCCGCGCCGCCCCTTGCAGTACATCCGGCAATTCAGCGCGCCATTCTGCCCCCATACCGTCGTTCCATGCGGAAACCCTGTCGACCCGGGCGTTTGCGAGGGCAGTATTGAGGTCGATGGTGGGTGTGATCAGAACGCTCTTGCCGTCGCGCTGAACGACGAGGATGGTGGGGCGGCCGAATTCCATATGCAGATAGTCGTAGTAGCCGGTCAGGTAATAGATATTGTCGTCGTCGGTGATCAACGCCACGTCGATTCCGGCCGCGTCCATCCGGGCGCGGAAGCGGTTCATCCGCTCAGCAAACTGCATCAAGATCCATCCTTTGCGGGCAGGCGATCGCGCACCAAAGCGGCCCACAGCGACGCGCCAATGGGCAGCAAGGCATCGTTGAAATCGTAGTCACTGGAATGGAGGGGCTGGCCGTGTGGTCCATCTTCGCCGTTCCCAAGGAGCAGAAAACAGCCCGGCACGACGGCGGTGAAATGGGCGAAATCCTCGGAAAAGCTCATGGGCATGCGGTCGGGGATCCTGTCGAGGCCAACCGCTTGTGCAGCCCTCACCACCGCTTTTGTGGGTCCGGGTGCGTTGATCGTCTCGATGAATTCCGTGCGAAATTCGACGGCGACGTCGACCCCGTGGGCGGCAGCAATCCCCGCAGCGATCTGGCGCATGAACGCCTCGATCTGGTCGCGGTCCTCGGGACTGCGCGCCCGCGCATCGCCCTTGAGCGTCGCATGACCGGGCAGCACGTTGCGCTGCCCGTCGGTCAGGAATTCGGTGACAGACACCACGGCCCCGGCCCCCGGCGCCAGCTTGCGCGCAACGATGGTTTGCAGGGCCTGCACGATCTCTGACCCGATGGTAATGGCATCGCGCCCCGCCTGCGGCATCGAAGCATGCCCGCCCTGTCCGGTGATGGTGATTTCGAACAGGCTTTCGGAAGAACAGATTAGGCCGGGGCGGGTCGAGACCTGCCCGAGGGGCGCACCAGGCAGATTGTGGATGGCGTAGATTTCCTCGATCGGGAAGCGGTCAAGCAGACCTTCCTCCAGCATCGCCTGCGCGCCCAGCCCGTGCTCTTCGTTCGGCTGGAAAATGAACACCACCGTACCGCTGAACCCCGGATCGGCGGCAAGGGCCTGTGCCGCGCCCAGAAGCATGGTCATGTGGCCGTCATGCCCGCAGGCGTGCATCACGCCGGGCGTCTGCGAAGCATAGCCGTGCGTGCTTGTTTCAAGGATCGGCAGAGCGTCCATATCCGCGCGCAGCCCAATGGCCCGGTTGCCAGAACCCGCCCGCAATATGCCCACGACCCCTACGCTTTCGTAAACTTCAAGCCCGCACTCTCGCAAAAAAGTTGCGACGGTTGCCTTGGTTCGAGTTTCATGAAACCCGAGTTCAGGCTGCCGATGCAATGATTTCCGCAACGCCTGCAGATCTGAATAGTCGTGTGTCAAAACTTCTCGCAAGTTTGCCTCCATCAACCTTGGCGTATCCTGAAGAGGCAGGCAATCAATTCTGACGTCCTTTTCCACGCGGAACCGAGACACTGAATTTCTGTTGATTGCCGCCAGTCCGGTTCTCCCGACAAGAGTTTTCGGATCGGGACACGCGGACATGTGTTTGCCATCGTATCAATGCGTCACCGCCCAATCTTTCGAATAATCGGCGGCTGATAGGCTTGGGAGGGGTCAGGACATCCGTATGGCTCGATTGCAACAAGGCAGCTATGTGCTACGGGGCCCTGGGCAAGGGACGATGTTCTACCATCGCGAGTCAGTACGTTGGGATTCCCATTGCGGCAAAGCAGTCGGCCATCTTCCATCTTCACGGCATCCAGCCATGCGCCGGTGCTCATCTGAACGACACCTCGCATCAGGTTCGCATCGAACTCGGCCGTCGCAAGACAGGAGCCACGGGAATTGTGAACGCGAATGCATGCACCTTCCGATAGTCCCAAAGCAAATGCATCCTTGGGGTGAATTGTCAGCGGCGTCCGGCCCATGTATTTTGCGGACTGGCTGGCGCGTCCGTGATCCAGTTGAGAATGAAGCTTTTCGGCGGGTTGCGAGGAAATGAGATGAAACGGCAAGTCGGAGCTTGCACACCCAAGCCATTCGGTTGGTTCATACCAGGCCGGAAACGGAAACAGGGATGCTTTTCTGAACGACGCGACATCTGTTGACGTTATCTCGATCTTGCCGCTTGGAGTTTTCAGCGGTGCTGTCTCTGGATCATTTCGAAATGCGGTGAACACATCTATCGGATCCTTTGGTAGGTCGGTTTCGTGCCAGCCAATGTCAAGAAATCGCTCATAATCCGGTAGAACTACGTCTGATTTCCGGGCGAGCACCCGGCTTTCTTCATAAATCCACGCCAGCCATTCGTCCGTGCTTTTCCCGTCGGCAAATCTGTCCTCGACGCCCAATTCGACTGCGACCCCGCGCAGGATGTCATGGTCGTTTTTGGCTTGACCCACCGGAGGGATCACGGCTTTCATCGCGACAACGAAGCGATCTCGCGGCGTGATCATGATATCATTGCGCTCCAGCGGTGTCGTGCAGGGCAAGACGATATCGGCCCGCTTAGCCAAGGCGTTCCAGCAGTAATCGTGAACGATGATGGTTTCTGGCCTTTGCCATGCCTCGGACAGGCGCGTCAGGTCCTGATGGTGATGAAATGGGTTGCCACCAGCCCAATAGACCAGCCGAATATCCGGGAAATGAAGCGTCTCGCCATCGAAGGCATATTCCGCCCCCGGACTAAGCAGCATGTCAGCGATCCGGGCGACAGGAATGAATTCGTTCACCGGGTTGCTGAATTGAGGAAACGCAGCATATTGCACCTGTCGCCTCTCGACGCCTACCGAATTCGCGGCACCATAACCGTAGGCGACGCCCCTGCCGGGCAGTCCGATCTGCCCTAGCATCGCCGCCAGGGCCGTTGCCATCCAGAATGGCTGCTCGCCGTTGTCCTGCCGCGTCAAAGCCCAACCGACGGAAATCATGGTTCGTGATCGGGCCATCCGCCTGGCAAGCGCCTTGATTGTCGCCTCGGGGACTCCGGCGATCCCGGCGGCCCATTCCGCCGATTTGACCACGTCATCCGTCTTTCCCGTCAAATAGGCAGCGAACTGAGAATAGCCATGGGTATATCGATCCAGAAAATCCAGGTCGTGCCACCCATTGTTCTGGATCTCGTGCGCCAAGCCCAGCATCAGCGCCACGTCGCTTCCGGGGCGGACCGGTATCCAGTCGGCTTCCAGCTCGGCGGAAACATCGGCCCGATTTGGGGAAATGTTAATGAAAGAGACACCCGCGTCCCTGGCTTGCCTCAAACCTTCAACAGTGCGGTGATAGCCGGTCCCCCCGGCGCTGATCTGACTGTTGCGCACAGGCATGCCGCCAAAGGCGACGAGTAGTTCCGTACTCTCGGCCACCGAATGCCAGGATTGAGGCGCATGAATGAAAGACGCGGCATCGCCGAGGATGCGGGAAAGGATAACCTCGCCCGCAGCAAGGGAGTAGGAGTTCACGGATCGCGTGTAGCCACCGATGCAGTTGAGAAACCGGTGGAGCTGGCTTTGCGCGTGATGGAATCTTCCCGCCGAGGACCACCCGTAGGATCCTCCATATATCGCCCGGTTTCCGTGCTGGCGCCGGACCCTGTCCAGTTCACCAGCCACCAGCTTTGTTGCCTCGCTCCAACCGATGCTCACGAATTCGTCTTGACCGTTCCTTTGTCGCTCGGTGGCCGGCCCGCTTTCCAGCCATGCCTTCCGGACCATTGGCGTCCTGATCCGAAGGGGACCATCTATCACGTCAACAATACCCTGCCCGATGGGAGAGGGATCCGGGTCCTTCTCGAACGGGTGCAGCGCTTTCAGCCGCCCATCAAGCACTTCGGCCCGGTAGACGCCCCAATGGGCGGCCGTCAAAGGCATATCCCGGATTTCCGGCATGGGCCTCAAGCTGCGTTGAAGCGTTCGATCATTCCGTCCCAGATCGGAACAAGATCCATCAAACCGTTCCAGAAGGATTGATCGCGGCGTCGGTCGAATTCTTCGAGCGTCGTTCCCTGCTGTTCGACCCAGGTATAATAGCCAAGGTTGAAAATGCGCTCGCGATCCGGGCGGGTTAGTTCGATCATGTTGTCAGTTCCGGCCCCTAGGATAGCCTTGCCAAAGATCTCGGCGGCCTTCACTTTGTCGACATCGCCGATCTTCTTCTCGGCCATCTGCAATTCGGTCTCATACATAGCCGCACCGTCTGTTGCGACGGTCATGACAACGTCATTTTCGCCAAGATCCATGTACTTAGCGTATTTGATGGCCCCAGTGATGTTGGCAAGCGCAGATAACCCGAAGTGAGACAGTCCAGCGATTTCTTCCTGACTGAGTCCTCGATAAGTTGCCAAGTAATCGCGCCCTGAGGTCGTATTGGCCACGATGTTCATTCCGTCAGTGCTATGATCGGAAACGCCAATCACGAAATCCGCGTTCATCACATTATGGATCAGGGGAACATGCTTGTCCCCGATGCCTTGAATGTTGTGCTCGCCATAGCCGTTTTGCAGCAATGTGGGGCATTCCAGAGCCTCGATGGCACCGATCTGCATGCCAAGGGTCGCCTTCAGGTGATCGCCCGCCGCGATGGTACCGGCGGACCCGGTTGCCGAGACAAAAGCGCGGGGTTTCAGGTTGCCAGACGCGTTCAAGTGGGCAAAAATCCGCGCCATCGCCGGGCCGGTTACCGCGCGGTGAATGATGTAGTTGCCGTATTCGGCAAACTGGTTGAGGATCAGGTTCTCGTGGTCTTTCGCAAGTGCGTGACAGGCGTCATAGATTTCCTTTACATTGCTTTCCGTGCCGGGCGTCCGATAGATGTCGTTCGGATCGGACAGCCAGCGGTTGAGCCAGTCGAAACGTTCGCGGCTCATGCCTTCGGGCAGAACAGCGACCGAGCGACAGCCCAGAAGGTTTGAGATCGCCACGCCACCTCGGCAATAATTGCCGGTCGAGGGCCAGACCGCACGATGCCTCGTCGCATCGAAGACACCCGACATCAGGCGCGGAATCAGGCAACCGTAGGCCGCCAGTACCTTGTGGCAGTCGATCATAGGGAAACGGTCGCCCAGGGCCACAACGACCCTGGCCTTCACACCCGTGATGTTTTCCCCCAGCACGATGTGTTCAGGCACCTCGGCCAGGTCCCGACGGTTGCTCGCGTTATGCCAATGCACCCGAAAAAGGTTCCTCGGGTCGGCTGCATCTGGATCGGCGGCGGCAAATTCATCTTGCCGGTCAGAAAGTGCAGCCACCGGATCGGCAAGCTCGGAAATACGCGGCAATACGACGCCCGCTTCCCGCAACCGTTCAACATTCCGGCCATAGGCGGCCTGATCCACGATCTCGGTTTCCAATCCGGGCGCCATGGCACTCCCCCTGTTTCAAACTTTGCTGTCCTCAGAGAGACTAGCAGCTTGAAAAGAGGTTGGACCGTAAAGGCGCCGGGCATTGCGATAAAAAAGATCGCCAAACCGTTAGCTGGCCGCCGTTTTTTATCAACCAAGCATGGCGGCATTCTTTGGGTCGTAAATCGGCTTTTGGCTGACGACAGCCTCGATGTCCTTGCCCTCGACGCGAACAGACCAATTCCCGGCCGCAACACTTGCCCTGTCGGTTTCGCCTTCCGGCAGCGTGATCAGGCAAAGACCAATACTGGTGCCCAACCTTGCGGAAAAAGCACCGCCGGTCACGTATCCAACGATAGCACCATCCCTGAGCACTGGCTCGTTGTGGTGCAGCAAGGGGGTGGGATCTGACAGTTTCGCCGAAGCGAGGTACGGCCCGCGTCCTTCGGCTTTCCGGGCAAGATAGGCGTCGCGCCCAATGAAGTGGATCGGCTTTTTGGGTTTGCAAGCAAAGTCGAGACCCATCTGATGCGGGGCCTCGGTATAGGCCATCTCATGACCCCAGTGGACGAAGCCCTTCTCGATACGAAGGGCATTCAATGCTTCGCCGCCGACCAGTTTCAGGCCAAACTGCTGACCCGCCGTCGTTAGCGTCTCGAAGACATGCTCGGCAAAGTCGGGTGTGACAAAGATTTCCCACCCCAATTCTCCGGTGTAGGAGAGCCGTTGCGCGAAAACAGGCGCATGGCCGATGTAAAAGTGCTGCAGGGTATTGAACGGGAAAGCGGCATTGGACGTATCAATGTCTGTGACCGCTGACAGCAGATCGCGCGACCTCGGACCAGCGATGGCCAACACCCCGTAGGCAGTCGTGGCGTCCCGCAACCGTACGTCCTCACCCGTTTGCACATGCCCGCGCAGGTAATCGCGGTCGCGCCGAGTGTGCGAGATGGAACTCATCACCATGAAACTCTCGGGGCCATGGCGCGCGACGGTTACATCGCTTTCGATGCCGCCGCGCTCGTTAAGCATCAGCGTATAGGCGACACGGCCCTCTGCCATCGCCATGTCATTCGTGCATATGCGCTGGAGGAAGGATTCCGCGTCGGGGCCTTCCACCATCAACTTGCCCAGCGTTGTATAGTCGATCATGCCGACGGCCTCGCGCACGGCCTTTTGTTCGGCTTGCGCCAGGTCGAACCAGTTCTGTCGACCAAAGCTATATTGGATTGACGGGGTCTCGCCGTCTGGCGCAAAGAACAGGGGGCGCTCCCATCCCTGAACCTCGCCGAAACAGGCGCCGTTGGCCTTCATCGCATGGTAGAAGGGCGACTTGCGCAGATTGCGAGCGGTTTCGCGCTGCCGGTTTGGCCAGTGCATGGCATAGGTCAATACAAGCGTCTCGGGGCAGCGTTCGCGCAGGTAAGGATCGCGCGCCTGGAACGCCTCGCAACGCGCCGGGTCCATCTCGGACAAATCCATCGGCGGATAACCCTGCATGATCCAGTCAGCCAATGCCTTTCCGGCGCCCGAACCCGACTGGATCCCGGTCGAGTTTACGCCTGCCAGTACGAAATAGCCCTTGATATCAGGGGCTTCACCCAGCGTAAAACGGCCGTCGTAGGAATAGCTTTCAGGTCCGTTGAAGAAGGTACGGATGCCGCACTCCAGGGGCACACGGTTCATGGCGAGTTCCAGCACCTCTAACACGTCGTCCTCGACGAAGGGCAGGCTGTCGAATTCGAATGACTCGGGAATGCCTTCCACGCCCCAGGGCTTGGCCTGAAAATGTGCAAAACCGAAGAGGAGCTTTCCTGCGTCCTCTTTCCAATAGGTGCCATCGCAATAGGAGCGGAGGACGGGCAGGTCACTGGGCAGATCCGGTATCGGCTCGGTCACCAGATAGTAGTGTTCACAGGCGTGCAGTGGCACGCCGACCCCGTTTCGTTGACCCAGCTCGCGCGCCCACATGCCGCCGCAATTGACAACAAAGTCGGCTTTGATCGTTCCCTTGTCGGTGCGCACGCCAGTGACACGACCACCATTGGTCAGAACCTCTTCCACCAGCACGTTTTCCCGTATGGTCGCCCCGTGCATTCTCGCACCCTTGGCGAGCGCCTGCGTCAGATCAATCGGGTTGGCTGATCCATCAGATGGCATGTGTATGCCGCCAAGAACACCGTCGGGTTTCATCAGCGGCCAACGTTCGGCAATCTCGGCAGTGGTGAGATAATGCGCTTCGACGCCGTGAAAGGCTGCGAAATCCGCCTTGCGCCTCAACTCGGCCAGCCGTTCTTCGTTCACCGCAATCGAGATCGAGCCGGATTGGCGAAACCCGGGGTTCTGGCCTGTTTCGGCTTCGATGTCCTGCAAGAGTTCAACGCCGTATTTGGCGAAGGCGGTCGTCGAATGGCTGCCCTGCAACTGCCCCACCAGCCCGGCAGCGTGCCAAGTGGTGCCCGAGGTGAGTTGCTTTCTCTCCAGCAACACCACATCTTTCCAGCCTTCGCGGGCGAGATGATATGCAACGGAACAGCCGTGGATGCCGCCGCCGATGATGACCACCTGCGCGCGGTCGGGAAGTTGTCTTTGCATCAAGAATCCTCAGGCGAGTTGCATCTGGAACAGACGCCCTGCGTTCGGGTTGGTATCGGGAATTTCGGCGAGCCGCAGCAAATGCCAGGCGAGCGCGTGGTTGCTGGCAGTCACCGGCTTGTTAAGGGCCCGCTCGGCCTCGGGAATGACGGATGCGGCGCGCAAGCTGGTGCAGGAGACAAAGACGCCGTCCACGTCCTCCGATGAACCGACCGAAATCACGCCTTGCAGGATCGACGCTGCATCGACCCGGCCCACGACCTCGTCACTCTCCTCATAGAAGGATCCTACCACCCGAACCGAGATGCCGACCGCCTCGAAGCGGGCTTGCATGGCTTTGGTCACATCCGGGGTATAGGGTGTTAGCAGCCCCAGACGTGAGACGCCGAGGGCAGCCAGGGCGGCCTTGGCCGCGGACAGGGGATTGGTAGAGGGAACGCCGGGATGCGCCGTTGCGATAATCTCCGCCACACGATCTTCGCCGATGATTGTGGCCCCCGAGGTGCACCCATAGCCGATAGCCTTGAGACCCAGATAATCGGGCAAGAGACGCGCGGCAACAGGCAGTTCCTGCTCCATCGCGGCCAGCGTTTCGGGCGTGACCGTCGTCGCATTGGCCAGACGCGCGTGATAGACCGAGACACCTGGAAGATGGGTTAGATCGCGAAATTCCCATTCCATCGTCTGGTCGGACTCGAGGACCAGCAGGCCAAGGCGCGCGCGCGCGCCCGCACCTGCGTCGGTGGTGAAGGGAAGGCGTTCGATCCGCATGTCTTTGTGCAATTCGTCCATGGCCAGCCTCACTCAAACGTTCTCGGCCGATTCCTGTTGCGCGAAGAACGAGGTGCCTTCCGGCACTTCGGGCAGTTCCATTTGATAGGCCGAACAACGCACCCGGCCCGAGACTTCGCCCCTGACCAGTTCGTGCGTCAGCGTACTTGGCAGGTGGTTGGGGCTAAGCTCAATCGCATCTTCAGCGTAATAGGTCGCAATGTACAGTGTGCGCGGGTCGTTCGACAGGTTGGGGGCCGAGCCGTGCAAGAGGCAGGCGTGCATGAGGCAGACCGACCCGGCCTTGCCGGTGCATTTGACGATCTCCCCTTCGCGCCCCGCCAGAACCTCGTCGGCCACCGCGCCGGTGAACCTGCCGCCGTGCCAGTGGGAGTAGAGCGGACCCTTGTGCGATCCCGGGATGACCTCCAGAGGGCCGTTGTCCAGCGTTACATCGTCGATGAACAGAAGGCAGGTGATCATGTCGTCGTTGGTCATCGGCTCGAAGGGGAAATCCTGGTGCCATTTGACCTTGGTCGCGGTACTCGGAAGCTTGGAGTTGACCTTGCCATGGTGGAAACGGACGCCGGGGCCAATCAGCTCGGCGCAAAGATCGACCGTACGGGCGTTGCGCATGGTGTGGGCAAAAACCTCGGACACTTCCTCAGGCGATTGCACGCGGCGTAGACCCGGCACTTCAGCACTGTGCCCCGGCTGCAGGTCGAATCGTGGGCGTCCATCGAGTGTTTCGCCGTAGTCCTCGGAATGGGCGCGGCTTTCCTCGACCCACTCCGCGAATACCCGGCGCAGATCGGCCAGCTCCTCGGCGGTCACCGCGTCCTCGACCACCAGAACGCCATCGCGCCAAAACTGTTCTTTCTGTTCCTCGCTCAATTGCGCCACGCTTATTCCTCCCGAAACAAACCGCTGGTATATACCAGAAGTTTTTCTGGTATATACCAGATTTCGTGCTACACAAAGGAAAACTTGAAGGCAGTACATACATTGCCCCAGTCTAAGACCGCCAACTCCCCCCGGTTTCGCCAAATCGTTGATGTGCTGCGCCAGGATATCCTTACCGGCACCCTGTCCGAGCACGAAGCCCTGCCCTCCGAGCGGGTGATTGCCGAGCAGCATGACGTCAGCCGCATGACGGCCCGCCGCGCGCTGGAAATGCTGGAACTGGAGGGGCTGGCCTATAACGAACAGCGGCGCGGGCGTTTCGTTTCGCCGCCACGACTGACCTATGACATCAGTCGCATGGTCAGCTTTGTTGCCGATGCACAGGCCCGGGGCACCGAACTTGACATCGAGGTGATTTCCGCGGGCACGGCTTGTACCGGCGAGCGCTTGGCGACCTTGCTCGAGGTGTCGCCGGGCACGAAACTGCATGAATACACCCGGCTGTTCCGCACAGGCGGACACGCGATATTTGTCGAAACTGAGCACGTGATTGCCCACCGTTGCCCCGACCTTCTGGGCCATGATCTGCGACAATCGACGACCAGGCTTTTGGAAAAGTACTATCACATCCGCGCCCATGACGGGGATATCACGATCCGGATGCGAGGCATGAACGCGGTCGAAGCCAAACAGCTTGGCCTACCGGAAAACCACGCCGGTATCGAGCTTGAGCAGGTGGTTCGCGACGCGACGGGTATTCCGTTTTGCGTTGGCCGCCAGATGTGGCGCGGCGAACTGGCCGAGTTTTCGGCCCGCGCAATTGTCAATCGGGACATATGAAAAGAAGGGTAGCAAATTGCCTGAGGAATTGAACCGAGGTTTCTCAAATGCCGAGTTTGAAGCGCGCACAGCGCATGCTCAGACGTTGATGGCGGATCAGGGGTTGGCCGGGCTGTTGCTGATGACCGAACCCGACCTGCGCTATTTCAGTGGCTTTCACAGCCTCTTCTGGCAAAGCCCCACGCGCCCCTGGTTTCTGTTCGTCCCGGCGGATGGCAAGCCCATTGCCGTCATTCCCGAAATCGGGGCAGAATTGATGAGACGCTCATGGCTCGACGACATCCGCACATGGTCAGCGCCCCGGCCCCAGGATGACGGGATCAGCCTGTTGACCGATCTGCTGTTCCCCCTTGCCGCGCGCGGGGCGGCCATTGGCGTGATGAAAGGCCACGAGACCCAACTTCGCATGCCCTTGGGCGATTGGGAGCGGTTGATGGCGGCTCTGCCCGGGCTGGCGGTCAATGACGCGACGAAGCTGGTGCAAGGCCTGCGGATGGTCAAATCCGAGGCCGAGATCGAGAAGCTGGCGCATATCTGCGCCATCGGTTCCGCGACCTTCGCGCGGGTTCCCGAAATCGTCTCGGAGGGAATGCCTCTGGACGAGGCGTTCCGTCAGTTCCGGCGCGAGGCCCTGGCGCAAGGAGCCGACGATGCACCCTATGTGGTGGGCGGCGCGGATCAGGGCGGCTATGCCGACGTGATTTCTCCTCCCTCGCGGCGCCCCCTGACCCGGGGCGACGTGCTGATGATCGACGCCGGCTGCACCTGGGACGGCTATTTCTGCGACTTCGACCGCAACTGGGCGATCGGCAGCGCGGGCGACGACGCCCGCCGCGCCTATGACGTGCTCTGGCGCGCAACCGGGGCGGGAATTGCCGCCGCGCGACCGGGTGCCACCTGCCGCGACCTGTTCCGAGCAATGTCCGCCGTGATTGCCGAGATGGACGACAGCGGCGGCGACATCGGGCGGCTGGGGCACGGGCTGGGCATGCAGTTGACCGAACAGCCCTCCCACGCGGCCTTCGACACCACCGAACTGAAGGAAAACATGGTCCTCACGTTGGAACCTTCGCTGTCCTACGGCGACGGCCTGATGATGGTGCACGAGGAAAACATCGTGGTCACGCCGGCAGGCGGGCACTTGCTGACCACCCGCGCCGCCCCCGAGTTGCCGGTGATCTGAGGACGCGACAGATGCGGAAATACCAACCCGGAGACGACGTCGGCCCGCTGGATTTCTGGCCCTTCGATAATCCAGCAAGCGACTATCGCGTGACGCGCGGTGCGCCTGAAACCTACGGACGAATTGACGTGGGCGGCGCCGGTCACACCACCCGTTTCGGCATCTGGCGCTGTACGGAAGGTGCGTTCGACTGCACCGAGCAGGGCGACGAGTTGATGACGGTCCTGTCCGGCCGCTGCCGCATCATCCGTCATGCGGACGGCGAGGTCTGGGATCTTGGCCCGGGCGATACGCTGTTTGTACGGGATGGATCACGCGTGACCTGGGATGTTTCCGATACGGTGACCAAGGTGTTCTTCGGGCACAAGGCCGAGGGGTATTGAGTATGAACAAACGGCTGAGCAACGCGCAGATTGAAGCCTTTCACAGTGACGGGTTTCTATCGCCGATCGACTTGTTTTCCGAGGACGAAGCGCTGCGGTTACGCAACGAGCTGGAGGATGCCGAAAAAAGATGGCCCGAGGCCTTTCAGGGCGCAGCGCGCAACAATGCCCATCTGAACCTCAAGTGCCTGGACGAGATTGTACACTACAGTGCCTTGGTGGACATCATCGAAGACCTGATCGGGCCGAACATCCTGAACTACGGCACCGTGCTCTTCATCAAGGAGGCAAACGATCCGGGCTTTGTCAGTTGGCACCAGGATGCGACCTACATGGGGCTTGAGCCACATTCGGGGATAACGGCCTGGGTCGCGCTGTCGAACGCCAATGAACAGGCCGGGTGCATGCGGATGATCCCCGGCAGTCACGGTGCGATCCGCCACCACGACGACACCTTCGGCGCGCAGAACATCCTGACCCGCGGCCAGGAGGTCGCGGATGTCGACGAAAGCCGGGCCGTGGCCACCCCGCTGCGTCCCGGTCAGATGTCCCTGCACAACGCGACCGTCATTCACAGCTCGCAACCCAACCGCAGCAACGATCGCCGCATCGGATTTGTCATCCAGTCCTACATCCCGCCCGAGGTCCGCCAGACGGTCATGCCCACCGGCGCGCAACTGGTTCGGGGCACCGATAAGGAAGGCAATTTCGAACGTCTCAGCAGGCCAAGGCGTGACATGGACCCCGCCGATGTGGCCAGGCGCGATTGGGTCAACCAGACGTGGTCGGACATCCTTTACCGCGGCGCGGAAAAGAAGCGCGACTACTAGATAGCTTCTTTCACTGCGCTCAGGAACTGCTGGGTGCGCTCTTTCCGAGGGTTGCCGAAGAGTTCGGCGGGCGCGCCCTGTTCCTCGATCTTGCCGTCGAAGAAGAAACAAACACGATCCGAAATGTCGCGGGCAAACCCCATCTGGTGGGTGACCATCAGCATGGTCAGGTTGTGCTCGGCCACCAGTTTGCGGATGACATTTGTCACCTCGCCGATGACTTCCGGATCCAGCGCCGATGTGACCTCATCAAAGAGCATCACCTTGGGCCGCATGGCGAGCGCGCGCGCAATGGCAACACGCTGTTGCTGGCCACCTGACAGCCGCGAGGGGTGTTGATCCTTCTTGTCGATCATGCCGACCATTTCCAGAAGCTCTTCAGACCGTTCACGGGCATTCTTCTTGGACAGGCCCAGGACCTGCACGGGGCCCTCCATGCAGTTTTCCAGCGCGGTCATGTGCGGGAACAAGTTAAAGTGCTGGAAGCACATGCCGATGTCTGCGCGCCGGGTGCGCAGATATCGGGAGCTGGCCTCGACCAGCTTGCCGCCCTTCGGCATGTGTGTCAGCGGACTGCCATTCACGTAAATGACGCCGCGATTGATTTTTTCAAGCGTCATCAACATCCGTAAGACGGTGGTTTTGCCCGAACCCGAGGGTCCGATGATCGTCACCATCTCTCCGGCGGCGACGTCCAAATCCAGATCGTCCAGCACAACCAGTTCGCCATAGGCCTTCTTGACCTTCTTGAAACTGACCATGGGCACGTCGGAGCCTGTGAGTTCCAACGGAAAGGCAGAAGTATCTTCCATCAGTTCATTCCCAGTTTACGGCGCACGAAGTTCTCGAAGGCGCGGATCAGTCCTGCGGCGGGCAAGGAAAGCGCAAGGAAGATAATACCCACCAGAGTATAGGCTTCCAAATAGCGCCAGGTCTCGGAGCCGATGGCGTTGGCGGTATGGATCAACTCGGCGACGCCGATCACCGAGAGCATCGGCGTATCCTTGAATATGCCCACGAGGTAATTGCCCAGTCCAGGGATGGCAGGCGGCACGGCCTGTGGGATGATCAGGCGACGGTAGGTCTGCAGCGTCGTCATATTCAGGGCCGTGGCTGCTTCCCATTGCCCCTTTGGCACGCTTTCGATGCCGCCGCGATAGACTTCGGAAAGATAGCAGGAATAGTGGAGCCCGATGGCGATCATGCCCGCGACCCAGGGGCTGAGGTTTATGCCGATTTGCGGGCCGACGTAGAAGATGAAAAAGATCTGCAAGAGCAAGGGCGTCGAGCGCACGAATTCCACGAACTCGCGTACCATTAAGGTCAGCGCCCTGTTTCCCGTGCGTTGCCCCAGCGCCAGCGGCAGACCGATCACCAATGCGATCATGTATCCCGCGGCAGCGGCAAGCAGCGTGTTGAACGTGGCGTCGATCAGGCGGGGCAGGATTTCCCAGGTGAAATCCCATCTCCAGTCGAATTTCGGAAACCATTCTTCGGCGAAGAACCAGTCAAACATGGATCAGGATCTCCCCAGTTTGCGCGACATGTAGCCTTCCAGCCAGCGCATGAAGGGTGTCAGCATGAAACGGGCCAGGATATAGTAGACCAACAGCGCGGTGCCGAAGATCTGCGCGGACAGGTAGGTGCTGGCGTTGATCTGCTTGGCATGAAACATCAGATCCGCGACCGAGATCAACGAGACAAGGGCCGTACCTTTCAGAACCTCGATCATCAGGTTGCCCCAGGGCGGCAGCATGTTCACCAGCGCCTGCGGCAGGATGATCCGCCACATGCGTTTGGCGGGGCTCATGTTGATGGCGGTGGCGGCCTCCCATTGTCCTTTTGGCACCGCTAGGATTCCGCCTCGCACCAGTTCCGCCCCGTAGGCGCCGGTGTTCATGGCAATCGCCACGTAGCCCGCGGTGAACTTGTCCAGCGTCACACCGAAAAGCGGCAGGACGTAGAAGATCCAGTAAAGCTGCACCAGAAGCGAGGTGCCCCGAAAGATCTCAATATAGGTGACTGCAAAGCCCTTGATGAGCCGGTTGGTCGACAGTTTCATCAGCCCAAAGGCCAATGATATGATTACGGCAAAGATCGCAGAGAAAAGGAACTGAGCCACCGTGATCCCGGTTCCCGACAGCAGTCGCGGCCAGTAGACGCCCAGAAATTCGAACAAGCCCATGTTCCCCCCGCCCCGGATTTCCAAGCCTACTAAGTACGTGGCAGGCCGGAAAGCCTGCCACAATCGTTTATGATACGCGCCTTGAGCCTTATCGGTTGGCGCAGGCCCATTCCGCAGTCTTGTCGCCTGGAAGATGGTCGGTCGTGTATTCGTGCTCGGCCACCATCGCCAGCATCTCGTCGGTTCCGATATAGGCCTGAAGGGCCGGGTTGAACTTCTCGAGGAAGTCCTTGTCCTCGTGCCGGAATCCGATCCCGGCCCAGTTCTTGGTCCATTCCGGCAGCTTCGACACATCGCCCAACTCGATCTTGCCGCCCGACTCATGTGCGACATGCGCCGCTTCAAAATAAGTCAGCACCCCGGCATCCGCGCGACCGGCCTCGACGGCAGCCTTGATCTCGGTCACTCCGGGAACCTGCATCAGGTTGGCGTCGGTGAAGCCCTCGCGCTTGGCCGCCTCGACGGTGTTATAGCCGGCCCCGGTCACCAGCACGCCACCGGCATCCAGCACGTCCTGATAGTTGTGGAGGTTCTTCGGGTTGCCCGCGGGCACTATGAACGCGTCGCTGAACACGCCGACGGGCTCGGAGAACGAGACGTTCTCGCAGCGCGAATTCAGGATGTACATGCCTCCGGTGATCACATCATAGCGCTCGGCTTTCAGGCCCGGGATCAGCCCCCCCCAGTCGGTCACGACCGCTTCGATATTCGTATAGCCCATCTTGGCAAGGGTCTGGATCGCAACGTCGTTCATGAAGCCGTCCGGCTCGCCCGCTTCATCGGGATAGGCCCAGATCGGGATATTGGCAAAACCGATACGAATGGGCTCGCCCGCGTCGATGCGATCCTGCAGCGGGCCTGCGAAGACCGCCGTTGTGGCACTCGCAAGCGCGATGCTTGCAGCAATCAGTGTTGTCGTAACTCTTGTTGGCATTTTCACCTCCATGCCGGTGATGTTTGTTGCCGCGAAGCACGCGGGTTGGGATTTTCCTTGGATATTCAAAGCACCATCGTTTGTTTCTTGGATGACCCTCATGAATTTCAGCTTATCCAGCAAACGCGATGTTTTTCGTCAATTTTCCCAGATTTGTTACGAATTCCATTGCCAACCGCCAGATTTTGGCCGTAGCTCGTGCCATGGATAGTAAGGATCTCGAGATACTGCGCCTCGTGCAATCGAACGCTCGGCTGACCGCTGACGCAATCGGAGACGAGATCGGCCTCTCACCGCCCGCTGTACAGAAGCGCCTAAAAAAGTTGCGCGAAACTGGCGTAATCGAGAAAGAGGTCGCCGTCATCTCGCCCGTCAAAGTCGGGCGCGAGATGACCGTCATAGTGCAAGTCATGCTTGAGCGCGAAAGCCGACTACACCTTGATTCCTTCAAGCGCAAAATGAAATCCGCTCCCGGAGTACAGCAATGCTATTACACGACCGGAGAGGCGGATTTCATCCTTGTTGTCATAGTCAAGGACATCAAGGCGTACGAAGCCTTTACACAAGAATACTTCTTTGACGAATCCAATGTGAGCAAGTTCTACTCCTCGATCGTCATGGACCGCGTCAAGGTCTCCCTCGATACGCTCTGAACCATTCAGGATGCTGTCATTTGTGGACGGCTCCGTTTGCAAGGGTTTTCTGGTCCCTTCGCGATCTGTGTGGGTTGATGGGGAGCGACGCGTCCGCAGCTATACCAGATGTTGTAGTCGGGACGTGAGGCGCGTGTGGCGTGGAGACCGTATATATCGCAGCGCCAGACGCGCCTGATCTGTTGCGCTATGGCCCGCGTGAAGGGACGGTGGGAGCGTGGAGGCCTGACACGGAGGAGCGATGGG
>JAUIDM010000356.1 GCA_030428915.1 Alphaproteobacteria bacterium
AGCCGCCCGGCGAGCAAAAAAGCCGCGACGATCAGGATCAGCCAGACCGCGAAGAGATAGATGCCGCCACTCGCTGTGTCGGGTTCCGGGCTTTCGGCCGGGCGCCAGAGGATCGGCAGCAGAATCAGGAAGAGGCCCAGCAGGGGTAAAAGCCGGGCGGCATCCGCCATGCGCCGGCGGCGGTAGTTTTGTCGTGCCAGAAAACGTGGCGGCTTCAACGGTTTCGCTCCCGCTCGCTATGGGTTCGCTGGCTCATCTTCAAACCATCTGTCGTAGGGCTGCGATGATCTGATCGTTGCCGAAAGGTTTTGCGATGAATTGCGACGCCCCGGCCCGTTCGGCCGCGGCCCGGATCTCGGCGTGACTGCGCGCCGAAAGCACGAGCACCGGCAGGGATGCAAGCGCCGGATCGCCCCTGAGATCGGTCAATATCTCCTGCCCTGAACGCCCCGGCAAGATCAGGTCGAGGATCAGGATATCCGGCGCCTCGCGCCGGATCACCTCGACCGCGTCGGCCCCGTTGCCATGGCTCGTCACGACCCAGCCGTCACGGGTCAGAAGATACCGGATCGCCTCGGCGATATGCGGCTCGTCCTCGATCAACAGGACATGTCGTCCCATCCGGCGCCGTCCTCCCAATGGCTGTCCCGCCACATTGGCCTGACTATCGCCGATGCGGACGGCCCCTGTCAAAATCACTTTGACCCTTCATGATCAGATTGAGCACGCAGCGCGGAGGGCTATGGGCAGGTCTGCATTTCCCAATGTCGCGATCCCCGCTTCGTAGACTCCGGTTGGAGTGTCTTCAAAGCGAAGGAGAACGGATCAGAAGCCGCCTACCAGAATCGATGGTTCGCGTCTTGCAGCGCAATCGCGGCGCGGGCAGATGCGGCAGGACGGGCCAACCGGTTTCAGCGCATCAACCTGCGACTCGGGTGGCGGCAGGATGAGCATCAGCGCCTCGACCACGCGGGGCCCATCGAAACCGCCTGGAAAGCTGGGTTCCGAATACGCAAAGGTCGTGAAACGCTGCGGCACGCGGCCGGCCATTTCCACGACCGCGCGGATCGGCGCCATCGGACGCACCAGCGCCTCGTAGAGCGGCCAGAGCGGACAGGCAGCACCGTGGCGGGGCAGTGCGAAACCCGGCGCGGGGCGGCGGAAGGTCAATGTGCCCGATGCATCGCAGGCCACAAGACCGGCGGGCGGGCCCATTCCCTCCGGCAGGGTGGCGAAGCGGAAGAAGACCGGGCCAAGACCCACGCCAAGCCGTTGTGCCAGCGCCGCCGGGTCAGGGCCTGTCTCTTCCAGCGCCGCGGCAAAGCGGTCTAGCGGCAGGGCCGACGCGACCGCCCGGTAGCGGCGGATATGGGCGAGCGCCAGCTGCCGTGCGGCACCGCTGGCCACTTCCGGCACCCCGGTGATCAAGGTCTCGGGCGCCGGCGAATTGGCGCGTTCCAGCGGGGCCAGATGATAGCCGGTGCGGGCGAGCCAGGCCTCGACCTCTTCCTGCGGCGACGAGAGGCCGGTTTCGGCCTCCTGCGAGGTGTCCAGATAGGCGACAAGGGCCGCTGCTGCCTCGCTCAGCCGGACGCTGTCCTCGTAGACATTGCGGTGAAAGCGTTTGCGCCAGTCCGGCTCCATCTCTTCGGTTTCGGCCAGAATGGCGGCGGTGGATCGCAGCGACGTCACGGCCGAGACCACCTCATGCAGCGAGGCCGAGAGGAACGGGTCATGCGCCATGCGTTCATGCAACGCCTCGACCGCGCGTTCCAGTCCCGCGATCCGTCCGCGAAGCGTGGCTACCAAAGCCGCCCACCCCGGAAAGCGGCTGACGAATTCCTCGATACGGGCCAGTTCCGGCTCCGCCTCACCGGCGGCGTGTCCCGCCGCCGCCTCGCGCAACCCGTCAAACAGCGCGCTTTCCGCGCCCTCGGCCAGCGCCGTCTCCTCCACACCGAGCGCGCTGGCAAGGCGGGCCAACAAGTCCGCGCCGACCCTTCGGCGGTTATGTTCGATGAGGTTGAGGTAGGCGGGCGATATCCCCGCAGCACGGGCCAGATCGGCCTGTTTCAGGCTGATCAGAAGCCGCCTCTCCCTTACCCGCGTCCCGGTCAGCGCTGATCGCACAACGACATCTCCGCTCCCGGCGGGCGGCCCGGCACCCGCGCAGAGACTTTACAAGCTTTTCAATAAACCTGAAAGAGTTGGCCGACGAAACGGCGTTTAGCAGTTTGGCGGGGCGACATCATGGATGCGTTCAACCACCGGCTCACCACCGACGCATTCGGTCAGTTTGTAGGGGCTGCGCGAACATGCCGTCAGCATCACAGCCACGAGCGACATTGCCAAAGCCGCCGCCCGGCGGTTTGTGACGTTCCGTCCTGCCGTTTCCGTCATCGCCTTCAACACCCGCAGTTCCGCCCCCTGGGCCATTTCCGCCCCGAGATAGACCGCGAACCGGGCCGGAGGGCAAGAAGAATCCGCCCTCCGGCGTCAGGGTGCGTCATGTTCAGCAGGGGGGAGTGACGTCAGAGAGGCGACTCAGATCGCTGACGCCCTCCTCGCATTGCTCGAATGCCGGTTCCTGCGCCACACAGGCTGCCAGCCCGAAAAAGGCCAGAACGAGAAGCCTGCGGAGCCCAGCGGTTTGGATTGATCCAAGGTTCATGAACGATACTCCGGTCACACCGGCCATCTTGCCGGTGCCCGGACCCTGCCACGGCAACCGGGCACCGTCCTTGACGCCGATCAAGACCTGCGAAGGGGAGTCCACCCGCCGGAAAGGCCCGTGGCCCTATTGTCCCCCGGCAGCCTCGATGGCGGGGTAGATTTCGCCCTCAAGCGTCCGTTCGGTGATGGGCCCGGCGAAGCGGAGCACCACCTTGCCCTCGCCGTCGATGACGAAGGTCTCCGGCACGCCGTATAGGCCCCAGTCGATTCCCATCCGGCCGCTGTCATCGGCCCCGATCGCGACGAAGGGATTGCCAAGCTCGTTCAGGAAGCGCAGGGCGGCATCGGGCTTGTCCTTGTAGTTCACGCCGTAAATCGTGATGCCCTCGGTCTTCAACCGCTCCAGATTGGGATGCTCGGCGCGGCAGGGCGCGCACCAGCTTGCCCAGAAGTTCACCAGCTTGACCTCGCCGTCACGAAGGGAGGCGTCCGAAAAGGTCGGCAGATCGCCCAGTTGAGTCACCACCACCGCCGGCGCCTGACGCCCCTTCAGCGCCGAGGGCAACGCATCCGGATCGTCCCGGCTCATGCCCAGAACGAACATGACGGCCAGCCCGGCGAAAATCGCGGGCGGTAGCAGCATGAGGGGGGAGACCTTAGCCATTGCGACCCATCCTGCGTTCCTGCTCTTCCAGCCGCCGGCGCATTTTTGCGCCCTGCCGGATCGTCATCCAGATCAACCCGAGCAGCAGCGCGATGGTGACACCGTAAGCGCCAAGCACGGTTCCGGCATATTTGCCAAGCTCCACCATCACGCCATCCTTTCCCGCGCTTCCAGCGCGCGCAACCGTCGGGCCCGGATCTCGGTCCGTGTGCGCAAGAGCACCAGTGCGATGAACAGGAGTACGAACCCCGCCATCGTCGTCCAGAGCGGGAATGCATAGATGTCAGAGACGTGTTCTTCCTTGTCGAGCGACAGCGATGCGCCCTGATGCAGACCCTGGTTCCAGAAGAGGACGGCGTAGCGACTCAGCAGCGCGAAGACCGAACCGACGAGGCAGAGAACCGAGGTCAGATCGGCCGCCGTGTCAGGGTCCTCGACCGCGCCCCAGAGCGCGATATAGCCGAGATAGAAGAGAAAGAGAATCAGGAACGACGTCAGCCGCGGGTCCCAGGCCCACCAGGTCCCCCACATCGGCTGGCCCCAGATCGCCCCTGTGAAAAGCGCGATCAAGGTCATCGTGATTCCGATCGGGGCCGCGGCCTTGGCGGCCAGCACCGAGACATGGTGACGGCGGATGAGCCAGACGAGCGAGGTGACCAGCATCATCGCCCAGCAATTGATCGCCATCATCGCCGACGGCACATGAATGTAGATGATCTTGACGGTCGAGCCCTGACGGAAATCGTCGGGCGTGAAGAAGAAGCCCCAGACGAGCCCCGTCATCAGCGTCAGCACGGC
>JAUIDM010000357.1 GCA_030428915.1 Alphaproteobacteria bacterium
TGGATCTGGCCGCGACAGTGAACGGCGTCAGGATCACTGCCGTCGGCACCGTGGCATCGCTGACGGCGCTTCTGGATGGCGGCGCGGTGCCGATAAAGCTGCAGGGCGGGGTCGGCAGATCGACATTCGAGTTTGCGGGCGATGCGGGGATCATCCCGCCGGTTGCCGATGGTCATCTTGGGGCCGATCTGTCGGATATGGCCGCCATCGCCACTTTGGCCGGAACCTCGGCGCCCGAGCTGCCGCAGGGATTCGGGCGGAGCAATATCTCGGTCGAGGGCGATGTAAACTGGACGGAGGATCGTCGGCTGCGTCTGACCTCGGCGGCGCTGGTGCTTGATGACAACCGGCTCACCGGCGACCTGCTGCTCACAACCGCGGGTGAACGTCCGAATCTGACGGGAACGATCCGCGCAGACCAGCTGGTCTTCTTTGCCGATGAGGGCGCGAAAAAGGCGGCTCAGGGTGGTGGCAGTGGCAAGAAGGACGGGGCGGCCAAGCCGCAGGGTTGGTCCAAAGAATCGATCGATGTCAGCGGGCTCGGGGCGATGGATGCCGCAGTCCGACTGAATGTCGGCCTGCTGGACCTGGCGGGCGCCCGCGTGGGGCCGGTCGAGATGACGCTGAGCAATGACCGGGCGCGGTCGGTCTTCGACATCGCAAACATGGCGGCTTACGGCGGCGTGGTGACCGGCCAGTTTGTCGTCAACGGTCGCAGTGGATTGTCGATCGGCGGTGATCTGAGCGCAAGCGGTCTTGCCATGCAGCCGCTCCTGAAGGACGTTGCCGAATACGAACGCCTGATCGGCACCGGTGCCCTGTCGCTTCGCTTTCTGGGCGCGGGCAACACCATGGACGCGATCATGTCGGGGTTGAGCGGCGATGGCAGCTTTGCCTTCACCGACGGCGCGCTGATCGGGCTCGATCTGGCCGGTATGTTGCGCTCGCTCGATCTGAACTATGTCGGCGAAGGGCAAAAGACCATCTTCGACAGGATCACCGCGAGTTACACCATCGAAAAGGGCGTTCTTGCGAATGACGACCTGAAGCTTTCCGGTCCGCTCGTCTCCGCGGCCGGTGCTGGCAAGGTCGCGATCGGAAAGCGGCAGCTCGACTATCGTGTCGTGCCGACGGCTTTGGCCAAGGCTGATGGCAGCGGCGGCGTGTCCGTGCCCCTGCTGATCACCGGCCCATGGCACGATCCCGACTTCAAGCTGGATCTTGCGGCGCTGGCAAAGGAAAAACTGGGCGTGGACGAGGAGGCGCTGAAGGCCGAATTGGAAAAGCAGAAGAAGAAGGCCGAAAAGCGGGCGAAAAAGAAGGCGGCCAAGGAACTGGGCGTGGACCCGGCCAGCGGCGAAAATCTGGAAGATGCGGCAAAACGCAAGCTGCAGGACGAGGCGCTGAAAGGGCTCGGCAAGCTATTCGGGGGCGACTGACGAGGGGAGACCTTCCTGCCGCTCCCGTATCCTTTAAAGCTTAGCGTTTACAATGAACCGGAATTCGAACCGTGTTCAAATTCTGATACTTGTTAGTTCAGCTAAATCCGAAAACGCTTGCGCACATATGATCCGGATCAAGGCGTCACCGGCCCGTGCGCCGCACAATACCGCCGCAGGATCGGGGGCGCGCATATGAATGGCGGTATCAAGTCCGTCAATGTCGCCGGATTGTCGGCAATTGAGGTCGTCGACCGGCAGCAGAAATTCGGACCGAATGAGATCAACGCAGAAGCCGGTGCATCGCCGCGAACCGTGCTTGTGCGACAATTCACCAGCCCGCTGGTTCTGATGCTGGTCGCGGCGGCGGGGCTGGCCGCATGGCTTGGCGATATCATCGACACCGTCGCGATCCTGCTTGTCGTCCTGCTGAACGGCATTCTGGGCTTCGTTCAGGAATGGCGGGCGGAAACCGCCATTCTGGCGCTCAGGCGCATGCTGTCGCCGGTCGCGCGTGTCCGGCGTGATGGAATGGAGCAGATCGTCCCCGCCCGCGACCTCGTGCCGGGCGATGCGGTGCTGCTGGAAGCCGGGGACAGGGTGCCGGCCGATATCCGTCTTGCCGCCGCGATGGCGCTGCGGGTCGATGAAAGCGTGCTGACGGGCGAGTCGGTGCCCCTCGACAAGTCGCTCGACGAGGGGGAGAACCGCCTGTTCATGGGCACGTCCGTCGCTGCAGGCCGGGCCGAGGGCGTGGTCGAGGCGATCGGTGCGGAAACCGAGTTCGGGAAGATCGCCGGGCTGACGACGACGGCGGGCGGCAAGGTCACCAATCTTCAGCGCCATCTTGGCGTGCTGGCGCGGCAGATGGGCATCGCGGCCCTCTTCCTTTCGGCGCTGGTCGCGGGCCTTGGCATCCTTGTTGGCCGTCCGGTGGTCGATATGGTGATGACCGGCCTTTCGCTTGCCGTCGCCATTGTCCCCGAAGGATTGCCCGCAGTCGTAACCGTGACACTGGCGCTGGGCGCCTCGGCGATGGTCCGGCGCAAGGCTTTGGTCCGGCGCCTGCAGGCGGTGGAGACATTGGGGGCGGCCTCGGTAATCTGCACGGACAAGACCGGAACCCTGACCGAGAACAAGATGACCGCGACTGTCATTCGGACGCCGGAACGCCGCTACGCCGTGACGGGCACCGGTTACGATCCGGCGGGTCATATCGAAACAGAGGGTAAACGTATCAGGGCGGCCGAGGATGCCGGACTCAAGGCGCTTCTGAATGTCGCGATCATCTGCAACAACGCGCGCCTCAACCGGGCCGGAGCGGGGTGGGAGATGATTGGCGAGCCAACCGAAGGCGCGCTGGTCACGCTAGCCTACAAGGGATGGGTGGCCGAACCTGACCGGCATCGGATCGTTCAGGAACTGCCATTCGATTCGGACCGCATGCGGATGAGCGTCATCCTGCGGCACGGTTCCGGGCACCAGCTTTATGCCAAGGGCTCGCCCGAGGCGATCCTGGAGATATCGTCCACCATGCGGCAGGACGACACGGATGTTCCGATGACGGCTGAGGACAAGGCCGCCCTGCACGAGGTTTACGAGGGGATGGCGGCAGAGGGTCTGCGGGTCATCGCCCTTGCCGGACGTGATCTGACGGACATTCCCGACGCGCCGGAAGACGATCTGGTCTTTCTCGGCTTCGTCGGGATGATCGACCCGCCGCGCCCCGAGGTCAAAGCCGCGATCGCGGGCGCGCGCGGCGCGGGCATCCGCGTGATCATGATCACCGGCGACGCGCCGCAAACCGCCACGGCGATTGCCCGCGAGCTTGGCCTTGCGCCCGCGCTGGTTCTGACCGGCGACGAGGTCGCGGCGATGTCGGACATCGACCTCGCCGCCGCTTTGGAGCGCGAGGTTCTGTTCGCGCGAACCGCGCCGGGCCAGAAGCTCAGGATCGTCCAGCACTTGCGGGCCGCGGGCAATGTCGTCGCCATGACCGGCGACGGGGTCAACGATGCCCCGGCGCTGAAGCGCGCCGATATCGGGGTTGCGATGGGGCAGCGCGGCACCGATGTTGCCAAGGATGCGGCCGATCTCGTCCTTCTCGACGATAACTTCGCCACCATTGTCGGTGCGATCCGCGAAGGCCGCCGCCAGTTCGACAATGTCCGCAAGTTCGTGCGCTACCTGCTGTCCTCCAATGCCGGTGAGGTGGTCGCGATCCTCGCGAATATCCTCATCGGCGGCCCGCTGGTTTTTCTTGCCACCCAGATCCTGTGGATGAACCTCGTGACCGACGGGGCCACCGCCGTGGCGCTCGGTGCCGAGAAGGCCGAGGACGCGCAGATGCGCCGCCCGCCGCGCCGCCGGAATGAGCCGATCCTTGGAAAGGCCGGGCTGCTGACCATCCTTACCTTAGGCCTCTATACCGGCGGCGCCAGCCTCTGGGTCTTTCAGCATTTCATGCATCAGGGAGTCGATATCGCCCGAACGGCGTCCTTTACCGCGATGGTCGTGTTCGAAAAGACCAGCGTCTTTGCGTTTCGTTCGCTACGCTCGCCGTGTTTCCGCATCGGATGGCTGTCCAATCCGGCCCTGATCCTGGCCTTTCTGGCCATGCTTGTCCTGCAGGTGCTCGCGGTCTATTGGCCACCCCTGCAGTCACTGCTGCATACCGTGTCAATCGGATGGG
>JAUIDM010000358.1 GCA_030428915.1 Alphaproteobacteria bacterium
GTGGTGAAACGCGAGGTGCCGTCGGGCATCAGGCCCTGCCCCTGCGTCGCCCGGATCGAGGTGCAAAGATTGGTCTTCTGGCTGAGGCAGGACGGGCAGGTCCGGCATTCCGGCGTATAGAGCGGGATCACGTGATCGCCCTTCTTCACGCTCGTCACGCCTTCGCCGACCTCGACCACCACGCCCGCGCCCTCATGGCCCAGGATCGCCGGGAAAAGCCCCTCCGGATCGGCACCCGACAGCGTGAATTCATCCGTATGGCAGATCCCCGTCGCCTTGATCTCGACCATCACCTCGCCCGCCTTCGGACCCGCAAGGTTCACATCCATGATCTCAAGTGGCTTACCCGCCTGAACGGCAACCGCAGCTCTCGTGCGCATGATCGTCCTCCCGTCTGGACAGCCTTCTCCGGGCCTTTTGAGAAAGTATAGGTCTGGCCCGGCTACGGCAGAATGCCGACCTTAGTGTGTAGACGGGCGGCTTGGGTCGCCATGCGCGTGTGCGTATAATCGTTGGAGTCAATGGCGGTGGAGGACGTTCATGACAAACCCGTGCCGTATCATCGGACTCGCGCTTTTCATGGGCCCGCTTGCCGTGCCGACCTTCGCCGCAGGCGGCACAGATGCTGACTGGCCTTGTATCCAGCGTCGGACTGGGGCCCTCTCGGCGGGTGTCATGTGGCCCAATCCATTGGGCGAGGCGACAGTATCGACCGCCGCGGCCGAACTTGCCGCCAAGCTGGCGCTGCGCCGGGTCAGCGAGGAGCAAGCTACGGCCGCCGTCGACGGATATGCAGCCGCCCATCCGGGGCTTGGCCCGGCTGAGCTTGGCGCGATCTTTCAGGCGGCCTTCGCGCGGATCGACCGTGACCGGACCCGTGTGCTCGACGGGATCAGCCGCTACGGTCACAAACAGGCCGCCTTAGCCGAACGGATCGACGCCGCCCATGCCGAGATGGTCGCACTGAAAGCCGCCGAGAAGCCGGATTTCGACCGGATGGACGCGCTGGAAGAGCAGATCGACTGGGACGAGCGCATATACAAGGACCGCGAGCGTGCGCTGAGCTATGTTTGCGAAACACCGGTCCTGCTGGAAAAGCGCGCCTATCTCGTGGCGCAGATACTCCTGAAACACCTGCCCGACTGAAAATCACTCCCATTCCAGCTCGGTATAGGCGACGGTCGCGTTTCGCGCGTTGAACAGGTCGAACAACTGCCAGTTGATCGCCTCACCCTGCCCGATCACTTCCGTGGCCGCCGATAGCGGCAGACCCTTGTCCAACGCGCTGCGCGTGTCAAAGGCGAGCGTTTCAAGGTAACGCATCAGCGGCAATGCCCCCTCGGGCCAGGGCAGAACCGGCCCGCCATGCCCCGGGACAACCCGCGTGGCTGGCCCGCGTTGCAGGGCTTTCAGGACACGGGTCCAGCCCAGAAGCGACCCGTCGAGCGCGGGGGCGTGGTCATCGAATACGAGATCGCCGGCAAAGAGAACGCCTGACGCAGGATCGTAAACCGCCAGGTCCGTTGCCGTATGCGCGGTGGGCTGAGGCGAAAGAACAAGCGTTCGGCCACCGAGGTCCAGCACGTCCCCATCCGCGATCTCGCGGTCGGGCAGCGTGACGGCGGTGCCGAGAAAGCCCGGAACGCCGATCCTGTCGCCAAAGCCCTGCAGGTAGCTCCCGGCCCGCTCGGCCAATGCCCGCGACAGCCCCTCCCGCCCAACGATCTCTGCACCCGCCTCCTGAAACACAGACGCGCCGAGCACATGGTCAGGATGCATATGGGTCAGGATCAGCACCTTTATCGGCAGGTCGGTCTCTTCCCTTATCGCCAGATAGGCGGCCTCGCCCACGGCGCGCGACCCGCCCGCGTCAATCACGGCAACACCTGTGTCACCGATCACATAGGCAATGTTGGACACATCACCGAGATTGTCGGAATCAGGTTCTGCAATCCGGCCGCGATGGGCGAAGGCGCGGGGGGCCACGGGTTCGAATTCCAACGTAGCAGCAGGCCGCCGCCGACATTCGGCTGCGCCCGTCTGACCAGGCAGCAGCACCGGAGGGCGGGCGGCCAGCGCCGCCTCACACGCGTCTCGGGTCTCGCCCGCATAACCTGGCCGCAACGCGGCTCGGCACCCCCGGGCACCGGCCTCCAGACAGAGCATCACGAAAGCTTCGAACATGGCGCCATCCTGCCCTTCCCGCATGCAGGCCGCCACTCATCCGAAAGGCTTGATAGGGCGTGGATCGCTTTCGTGATAGGATGATCCATCCGATGCGCTGCGGAGAACGACGATGAAACACATCCTGACCGGCCTGTGTCTGGCGCTGGCCCTGCCCGTGACAGCTGCGGAAAACCCGCTGACCGACAGCCCGACATGGGAGGATATGCGCATCGATGTTGCAGGCGATGTCCTGTTGCAGGACGGATCGGCGCTCTTCTCGGTCGAGGCCCCCTACCGGGCCGAGGATGCGGCAACCGTACCCGTAGTGATCACCCAGACCGACCCGGACGCGACGATTTCCTCGGCAATCGTCGTCGTCGATGAAAACCCCGCGCCCGTCGCGGGTACATTCACCTTCGGCCCGGCCATGCATCCCTTGAGTATGGAGATACGGGTGCGGGTGAACCAGTATTCCAACCTGCGCGTGATTGCAGAGACCAAAGACGGCAGCTACATGGCGGGGCGTTTCGTCAAAGCATCAGGCGGCTGTTCGGCGCCTGCGACGAAGGATCCTGCAGCGGCACTCGCCGATATGGGGGCAATGCGGCTGAAACTCTTCACAGCTGCCGAACCGCTGCAATCCGGCCAGCGGCGCGAGGCGCAGATCATGATCCGCCATCCGAACTATTCGGGCCTGCAGCGCGACCAGTTGACCCAGCTTTTCATCCCTGCCCATTTCATCCATCAGCTTGAGGTCTATCAGGGCGATGAGATGCTGTTCACGATGGAGGGCGGCATCTCCATCTCGGAGAACCCGGTCTTCCGCTTCGACTATACCGACAATGGCGCATCCGATCTCAGAATCCGCGCCGTCGATACCGATGGCAATGTCTTTGATCAGGTTCTGCCAAAGGCCGCGTCCTGATCCCCCTATCCGCGCGGACGGTCCCCCATCAGGTAGCGGGGGCCCGCGCCATTGAGGCTTGCCTCGTCATCGGGGTTGTAAAGCTTGCAGCGGTCAAGCGAGAGACAGCCGCAGCCGATGCAGCCATCAAGCCGGTCGCGGAAATCCTGCATCAGCGCGATCCGCGCATCCAGTTCGGCCCGAAAGCCGCGTGCCATACGCTCCCAGTCGCGCGCATTCGGCGCCCGCCCCTCGGGCAGTTCGGCAAGCCGCGCGCCGATCTCGGCGATGGTATAGCCCAGTTGCTGGGCAATCATCACGAAGGAAAGGCGGCGGATATCGGAGCGCGCGAACCGCCGCTGCCCGCCGGCATTGCGCCCGGGCCGGATCAGCCCGCGTTCCTCATAAAACCGGATCGCCGAGACTGACAGCCCGGTCCGTTTCGCCAGCGCGCCGATCGTCAGTTCCCGCTCCATCGCGCCTCTCACTTTCCGCTTGACCTCAAGTTAAGTTGAGGAAGTAGCACAGGCAAGAACCGAAGGAAGCCAAGGAACATACGCATGCCAAAAGTGACCCCCGCCCGTATCGAGCACGTCAACATCACTGTCAGCGATCCGGCCGCCACCGCCAGGGTTCTGCAACAACTCTTCGGCTGGACCATCCGCTGGCAGGGGCCTGCGAAGGATCAGGGGTACACGATCCATGTCGGCAGCCATGACAGCTATCTGGCGCTCTACCGGCCCGGCCCCGGCCCCGACGGCAACGCCGAGCGTTACACGAAACGCGGCGCGCTCAACCACATCGGGCTGGTTGTGGACGACCTCGATGCGGCCGAGACAGAGGTCCGCGCCGCGGGTTACACGCCCCACAATCACGCCGACTACGAACCCGGACGGCGGTTCTATTTTGATGGTGATGACGGGGTGGAATACGAAGTGGTAAGCTACGCTGCGTGAGGCTGGCAGCCCTTCCGGCCCTTGCCCCCGTAGAACCTGAAAAAGAAAAGCGCAGCCGAAGCCGCGCTTTTCGATTGATAGGTCTGTTG
>JAUIDM010000359.1 GCA_030428915.1 Alphaproteobacteria bacterium
CGGTCTATACCGACATCACCGGGATCAAGGCGCAGGAGACACTTCTGCGCGGCCGGTCGGAGGAACTGTCGGAAGAGCTTCTTGCCCACGCCGAGCGTCTCGCCCAGACCAACCGCCAGCTTGCCGCGACAAACGCCGCGCTGGAGGAGGCCAAGCGCGAACTGACCGAGATGGAGGCGCGCACGCGGCTCGTGACCGAGATGATGCCCGCCCATATCGCCCATGTCGGGCCGGACCTGATCTATACCTATTCCAACCGGCGCCTTTCTTCGGTCATGCCGGGCAGCCTGTCGGATATCGTCGGCCGTCTGGTTTCCGAAGCTCTGGGGGCGGAAACGTTCGCCCGGATCGAGCCGGGCCTGCGGAAGGCGCTGGCAGGCGAGGGAAACGTGTTTGAATTCACCCATGACGCCTCGGGTCGCCGCATCCGCCTTGCCTTGACCCCAGACCGGGATGGCGCGGGATCGGTGCAGGGCGTCTATATTCTGTCGATGGACGTGACCGAAGAGACGCAGGCCCGGGCCGCGCTCAGCCAGACCGCCAAACGCGAACTCGCCGCGCAGCTGACCTCGGGCCTTGCCCACGACTTCGCCAACCTGCTGACCATCATCCTCGGCCTGCAGGGACGGATGCAGCGGATGGCGAACCTGCCGGACGAAGCCGCCGAACTGGCCGGGGCGACATTGGCCGCCGCACGGCGGGGCGGCACCCTTCTTGACCGGATTGCCGCGATCTCCGGCCCCCGCGAAATTCGCCCCTCGCCCACCGATATCCCGACGCTGCTTGAGGAGTTGCGGGTCATGGCGGGTCCGTCACTGCCCGAGGGCGTGGGCCTCGACATTCTGGCCGGGGATCTGAGGCAACCGATCCTCATTGATGCTGGATCGATGCTGGATGCGCTGCTCAATCTGATTCTCAATGCGCGCGACGCGCTGGCGCCCGGATCGGGGCGGATCACTCTGACCGCGCGACCCGTTCGCGATACCTGGCTGGAAATCAGCGTCGCCGATACTGGCCCCGGTTTTTCGGAAAGGGCGCTAGAGCACGGACTGGATCCCTTTTTCACTACAAAGGGTGGCGAGGGGTCCGGGCTTGGCCTTTCCATGGTCTATGACCACATCAAGCTGATGGGCGGTACGGTGAAGCTTGCCAACCGGCCCGAAGGCGGGGCCAAGGTGACGTTGCGCCTACCGCTCCGCGCCGCGGATGCCGCACCCGCCAGACCCATTCTCGTCCTGCTCGTCGAGGACACGGAAGAGATCCGCACCGATGTGCGCGAGATGCTGCGCGGGCTGGGCCATAACGTGATCGAGGCGGCGAGCGCCGAAGAGGCTCAGGAACTGGCCGATCTGCCGGGGCTCGGGCTGATCCTCTCGGATATCGGTCTGCCCGGGGGCATCAGCGGTGTCGATTTCCTGCGCGGGCTTTCGGACGCCGGACACAAGGCGCGGCTGATGCTGATGACATCTCTTCCGCCGGGCGATCCGGAACGCGCCCGGGCAGGGACGATCCCGGTGCTGACCAAACCCTTCACCGGCGCCGAACTTGAGACCTTCCTGTCCGCGAAAGAAGCCGCATGACCGATCCCCGCCCGCATGTTGCGATTCTCGACGACGAACCGGAAATTCGCCGGATGCTGGCGGCTGCCCTGGAAGAGGCAGGCTTTTGCACCTCTTGTTATGCCCGGGCGACGGAATTCGAAGCGGCGCTGAAGCGGTTGACCCCCGATGTCTGCCTTGTCGATCTTGGCCTGCCCGACCGCGACGGGCTGGCTCTGGTCCATCGTCTTGCCCTGGAATCGGGCGCGGCGATCATCATCATCTCAGGGAGGGCGCAGGTACAAGACCGGGTGACGGGCCTGGAACTCGGGGCCGACGACTACATCATCAAACCCTTCGACCCGGCCGAGGTCGTGGCCCGGATCCGCGCGCGGCTCAGGAAGGGTCGAGCCGATCCTGAACGCGCCGCCGCGATCGCCCGTTTCGCAGGCTGGACGGCGGATTTCAACCGATATGTGCTATTGAACAACAACGGGGAAGAAGTGCCCTTTTCCCATGCCGAGGGCGAGGTTCTGCGGCTGTTCCTCGACAGTCCGAAAAGGCTGATTTCCCGTGCGCAGATGCAGGAAAGCCTTGGTGGTGCTGCGGGTGAAAGCTTTGACCGGGCGATGGACGTGCGCATATCGCGGCTGAGGACGAAGCTGGGCGAAGACCCGAAAAATCCGCGCCTGATCAAGACGATCTACGGGGCGGGCTACATTTTCCTTGGCGATGTCAGCTGGGCCTGACAAACAGACGGCATGACAGAACTGACCCTGATCCGCCACGGCCAAGCGATCTCCGGCGCCCGGAGCGAGGCCGACTACGACCGGCTTTCGCCTCTTGGCCAGCAGCAGGCGGCGTGGCTCGGCGATCATCTGCGGCTGACCGGAGGGTTCGACCGCGTGATTTCTGGCACGCTGCGCCGCCAGCGTGAGACAGCCGAGAGGCTCAACATCGACGCCCGGCCCCATGCGCTGGACGAACGGCTGAACGAACTCGACTACTTCGCTCTGTCCCATGCGATTCAGGACAGCCACGGGATCCCCTTCCCGACACGGCCCGAGGACTTCGCGGCCCATGTGCCACAGGTGCTGCAACTGTGGCGCTCGGGCGATACTGGTCCGGATCATGAAAGCTATGAGGGGTTTATTGCCCGCGTTTCCGGCGCGGTGGAGGACGCGGCAGAGGGTGGACCCGGCGCGGTCATCGTCACCTCGACCGGGGTCATCGCAACGCTGGTCGCGCTGGCCCTTGGGCTGGAGGCGGTCATGAAGGCGCGGATGTTCCTGAAGGTGATGAACACCTCCGTTCATCGCTTCGCCTTCCATGACGGCACGCTGCACCTCAACCAGTTCGGAGCAACACCGCATCTGGACTATCCCGACCGGCACGCGGCGCGGACGCATTACTAGGGGGACCGACAATGCGCATTCACTGGTGTGGAACCGGCCTTTCCGCCCGCCCCGGGCTTCGGCGACTGATCCTGGACGAGCATCCGGTCACTGTCTGGAACCTGCCGGTCGCGGCGGCATTGGAAGCGGTGGGCGACATAACCGACGATATCCGCGCAATGGAGCCCGGTGCGCTGGAGGCCGTGCTCCAGCCCGGCGACATTGTCGTTTCCATGCTGCCCGCGACGCTGCATCTGGACCTCGCTCGGACCTGTTTGGCCAAGGGAGCCCATTTCGTCTCATCAAGCTACATCTCGCCCGAAATGAAGGCGCTGGACGATGATGCTCGCCGGGCTGGCGTGTGCCTTGTGAATGAGGTCGGGCTCGACCCCGGTATCGACCATTTGATGGCACATGATCTGGTTGCAGCCTACCGGTCCTCTTCGCGATACGACCGCGACAATGTTCTGTCATTCACCTCCTACTGTGGGGGCGTGCCTGCCCTGCCGAATGCGTTCCGCTACAAATTCTCATGGTCGCCGCTTGGCGTGCTGCGCGCCTTGATGACGCCCGCCCGTTCAATTCGTGACTTTTCCGAACTGCGGATTGCCCATCCCTGGGACGCGGTCCAAAGCTACACCGCGCCGCTCAGGCAGCCCGAGATGTTCGAGGTCTACCCCAATCGGGATTCATTGCCCTTCCGGGACGAATACCGTTTCGATCCCGGCTGGAAGATTCGCGAATTCGTACGCGGCACGTTGCGGCTGAACGGCTGGTCCGCGGCTTGGGCGGGGGTTTTCGAAGACTTGGCCGCAAACCCGTCCGAAGGGCGGTTGAAAGAAATGGCGGACGATCTGTGGAAGACTTACCCGCTGGAAGCGGGTGAGCCCGACCGTGTCGTACTTTGTGTCTCGCTGAAGGCCGAAAAGGCAGGGGTGCCCGTCTGGCACCGGACATGGGTCCTGGACGCCGAGGGTGATGTGCGCGGCTCCGCCATGGCGCGGCTCGTCTCCGGGACCGTGTCGCTGGCGGTGGAAGCAGTCATGGCCCGCGAAATCCCCGTCGGCCTGCATGGCGCGCCAAGCGACCCCCGGCTGGTGAAGCGGTGGCTGGAGGAGACAAGCCATCAAGCACAGTACATGCGGCTGG
>JAUIDM010000014.1 GCA_030428915.1 Alphaproteobacteria bacterium
ATGAGAGCCCTTCTTCTGACCGCTGCACTCATGGGGCAGCCTGCACTTGCGGGCGAGATCTGGGTGACGAACGAAAAGGACAACACGATAAGCGTGATCGATGTAGACACGCTTGAGGTTACCCGAACGATTCCGGTCGGCGAGCGCCCGCGCGGCATCACGTTTTCAAAGGATTTCAGCCGCGCCTATGTCTGCGCCTCGGACAGCGACGCGGTGCAGGTGATTGACGTGGCTACGGGCGAGGTGATCCATGATCTGCCCTCGGGCGAGGACCCCGAGCAATTCGTGCTGCATCCCGACGACCGCCACCTCTGGATCGCGAACGAGGACGACGCGATCACGACCGTGGTCGACACCGAAACCCGCACGGTCGTCGCCCAGATCGACGTCGGCATCGAACCCGAGGGCATGGCGGTCAGCCCTGACGGCAAGATCGTCATCACGACCTCCGAGACGACGAACATGGCCCACTGGATCGATGCGGAGACGCACCGGATCATCGCCAACACACTGGTCGACAACCGCCCCCGCGACGCGCAGTTCTCTCCCGACGGGGCCGAGCTATGGGTCTCGTCCGAGATCGGCGGCACGGTGACGGTCTTCGACACGGCGACCCAGGCCGAGACGGGCAAGATCCGATTTGCGATCACCGGCATCCATGACGACCGCATCCAGCCCGTGGGGTTCAAGTTCACGCCCGACGGCCAAACCGTCTTTGTCGCGCTTGGCCCGTCGAACCATGTCGCGGTGATCGACGTGGCCAGCCGCGAGGTGACGGATTACATCCTTGTCGGGCGACGGGTCTGGCACATGGCGTTTTCGCCCGACAAGACACAGTTGTTCACGACGAACGGGGTTTCGGGCGACGTGACCGTCATTGATGTCGCAAATCGCGAGGCGGTCAAGACGATCAAGGTCGGCCGCTTCCCGTGGGGCGCTGCGACCCGACCCTGATCCCGCCTACGACCATTGCGGGGTCGCCCGATTAGGCAATCGTGGCTATCATCGCCGCCACGGAGGATCGCCCATGCGCACAGTCATCTGCATCACGCTTGCCCTGACCGGCCCCGCCATCGCCGAAGATGACAGCGTGGGCAGGCTCAACCCCGAGGAAATGACGATCGGCCGGATTCTGGAAGATGTCGAAAGCGGCGAGACGGATATGGCAACCTGCGCGGCGGGCTATCTCATCACCAAATCGGGCCGTCATGTCGAGGCGCGCAAGCTTTTCGAACGCTGCGCCGACGCGGGCTATACCGGCGCGATGACATGGATGAGCCAGCTTGATGACAATGGGCTCGGCGCGCCGGAAAACCCTGACGCCGCCGCCGACTGGGACCTGCGCGCCGCCGAGGCGGGCGATCCGGTGGGGATGTACAATTACGGGCTCGATCTGATGCGCGGGCGGGGCCGGACACAGGACATGGAGGCGGGGCGGCGCCTGGTCGACCGCGCGGCCGAGGCCGGTCTGCCCGTGGCGCGTCGGTTGCGCGCCGCCAGCTACGACCTTGATGAGGTCACGCCGGATGCCGACAACTGGAAATACGCCCCCGGCTTCTGACCGGAACGCATCCTCGCCGCGTCTCTACGACCAAAGCACTACGCTCCGCAGACCAATGGCTTGATGCAGGTCAAGTCCCGCGCGCGGCCGCTGCGCCTAGCCTCTGGCATCGCCAGCGAAGGAGCACACCATGACGCATGTTTCGACCCTTGCCGCCGCCATTCTCGCGGTGGTCCTGCCCGCCGCCGTTCAGGCAGAACCGATCTTCGACAAGATCAAGATAGAGGCCGGCGCGAAACTTTTCGACGCCGAATGCCACCGCTGCCACAGCCCTGATGCCGACCGCCAATCCTATGGCCCGCCTTTGGAAAACATCGTCGGAAGGGGGGCCGGGACCTATCCGGACTACGACTATTCCATTGCTCTGGAGGCTTCGGGCATCGTCTGGACGCCTGCCGCGCTGCGGGCGTGGATGGAGGACAATACCGGCTTCATGCCCGGCACGAAGATGCGCCATGTCGGGATCGAGGACCGCACGGTGCAGGACTTCATCCTCGCCTATCTCGCCTCGATCTCGGACCGCGATCCATCCGAAATCTCGGAGTAGCCCCCGCCGCCGTTTCCGCCGGGAAGGGTCGTACGACCATTGGCCAATACCGCCGCCAGAGCCGGTTGCAAATAATGCGGGCGGGTCCGGGGGCGGTCGTGCCGCCCGGATCATGGTCAGGGACCACTATCAGGGAGGACGCGGATGAATCGCTTCATCATCGCCGTGACCGCCGCGATCTGTGCGACAGGCGTCGCACGGGCCGAGGTCACGCAGGACGACATCACAAACGACCAGACGAACACGTCGCAGATCGTCACCAACGGCATGGGCCAGCAGTTGCAGCGCTTCAGCCCGCTCGACACGCTGAACAAGGACAACGTCAAGAACCTGATGCCCGCCTGGGCTTTCTCGCTTGGCGGTGAAAAGCAGCGCGGGCAGGAAACCCAGCCGCTGATCTACGATGGTATCATGTACATCACCGGCTCTTACTCGCGGCTCTATGCGATTGACGTGAAGACCGGTGCAGAGCTCTGGCAGTTCGACGCGCGCCTGCCCGAGGGCATCCTGCCCTGCTGCGACGTTATCAACCGTGGCGCCGCACTTTACGGAGACAAGGTCTATTTCGGCACGCTGGATGCGCGCATCGTGGCGCTGAATGCCAAGACCGGCGATGTCGTCTGGAACAAGAAGATTGCCGAATACAAGGAAGGCTATTCCTATACCGCCGCGCCCTTGATCGTGAACGGCCTCGTCATCACCGGGAATTCCGGCGGTGAATTCGGCATCGTCGGTGAAGTTCAGGCACGCGACGCCGAGACCGGCGACCTCGTCTGGACCCGCCCCGTGATCGAGGGCCACATGGGCACGCTGAACGGCGAGGAAAGCACGATGACGGGCACGCTGAACGCGACCTGGCCCGGCGATATGTGGAAGACCGGCGGCGGCGCGACCTGGCTCGGCGGTTCCTACGATGCGGAAACCGACACGCTGGTCTTCGGCACCGGCAACCCGGCACCGTGGAATTCCTGGCTGCGCGACGCGGGCGACAAGAACGACGGCACGGGCGACAACCTCTATGCCGCATCACGCCTCGGCATCGACCCCGCGACGGGCGAGATCAAGTGGCACTTCCAGACCACCCCGCGTGAAGGCTGGGATTATGACGGCGTGAACGAGGTCGTGGCCTTCACCGATGCCGAGGGCAACAAGAAGTTCGCCACCGCCGACCGCAATGGCTTCTTCTATGTCCTGAACCGCGAGGACGGGAAGTTCCTGAACGCCTGGCCCTTCGTCAAGGACATCAGCTGGGCCTCGGGCATCGATGAAAACGGCCGCCCGATCTATGTCGAGGAAAACCGTCCGGGCAATCCGGCGGGTGCAGCCGACGGTGGCAAGGGCGAGGTCGTCTTCTCCTCCCCCTCGTTCCTTGGTGGCAAGAACTGGATGCCGATGGCCTACAGCCAAAATACCGGCCTGTTCTATGTACCTTCGAACGAATGGGGCATGGATATCTGGAACGAACCCATCACCTACAAGAAAGGCGCGGCCTATCTGGGTTCGGGCTTTACCATCAAGCCGAACTACGAGGACCATATCGGAAGCCTCAAGGCCATCGACCCGATGACCGGCGAATGGAAGTGGGAATACAAGAACGATGCGCCCCTGTGGGGTGGCGTGATGACCACGGCCGGGGGGCTTGTCTTCTTCGGTACGCCGGAGGGCGAGTTCAAGGCGCTGGACGATGAAACGGGCGAAGAGCTCTGGTCGTTCCAGACCGGGTCCGGCATCGTCGGCCAGCCGGTGACCTGGGAACAGGACGGCGAGCAATATGTCTCCGTCGTCTCTGGCTGGGGCGGCGCCGTGCCGCTCTGGGGTGGCGAGGTTGCCAAGAAGGTCAACTACCTGAACCAGGGTGGTCTGGTCTGGACGTTCAAGCTGCCGAAGCAACTCGCCTCGGCGAACTGAACGGATTGAAATCGAGGTGGGCGCGCATCGCGGATGCGCGCCCTTTCCTTATGGATGTGCCGGGCACGCGCACCGCGCCACAGTCCCAGGTCCGTCGACCGAAAGTGCCGCCAAATCCATTATTCGACCTTTGGGCTAGTTACGCATCAGCTCTGCTTTGTTATCGTAGTGACAATGGATAGCGGACCATGCAGGCGACCATGATGATGACCGTCCCTTCGACCCCGGAACCCACGGCGATGCACTCGGCCCTGATCGTGGATGACCATCCGCTTTTCTGCGACGCCCTTTCGATGACGCTCAAGACGTTCGTCGGCATTGCCGAGATCGAGACGGCGAACCGTCTGGACGCGGCGATGGACCGGATCGAGGGCGGCGAGGCACCGGATGTCATCGTGCTCGACCTGAACCTGCCGGATGTCAACGGTATGGATGGGCTCATCCGGCTCAGGAAAGCTGCGGGAGAGACGCCCATTGTCGTCGTTTCGTCGCTTGCCGATCCCAAGATCATCGGTGCGGCGATCAAGGCGGGGGCATCAGGTTTCGTGCCAAAGCACAGCCACCGCGATATCTTTCGCGCTGCATTCGATGCCCTGGTCCGGGGCGATGTCTATACGCCCGAGGACTTTGAGCGCGACGCCTCCGGTTCGGCGACGGCGCAGGAAGATGCGATCGCGCGGCTGGGGCTTCTGACACGCCAGCAGGCCCGCATCCTGCAACTGGTCTGCGAGGGAAAGCTCAACAAGCAGATTGCCTATGACCTTTCCATCGCCGAAACGACGGTGAAGGCACATGTCACCGCAATCATGCGCAAGCTCAATGTCTACAGCCGGACACAGGCTGTCCTGATCGCGCGGGAAGCGGACTTCACCAGCCTCTTGCCAGAGAGTGACCGACCGGCCTAGGCTTTCGCGTCAGGGAGGACGCGATGGACCATTCGGTGATGGCGCTCGCACGGGCGGTGCCCGTGATGCGCACTGCGCATTGCGGTGCGTCAGATCCGGAGGCGCTGGATCGTCTGGCCGCCGGGCTGGCCGGGTCGCCACTGGCACTGGTTATGCTTTTTGCGTCGCCCGCCGCCGATCCTGCGACGCTGCCGCAACGCGCGTCGCGGCATTTCCCCGACGTACCCGTCATTGGATGCAGCACTGCGGGCGAAATCGGCGCGGACGGCTATGCCGAGAACGAGATCGTCGCCGTGGGTTTGCCGGCGGACATGTTCGTGGCCGAGACCATTGTCATTCCCGATCTCGTGGATCTGGAAACCGAATACCTGATTGGCCAGTTGATCCGCAGCCGCAAGAAGCTTGCCAAGGAACGGCCCGACTGGCCGGGCGAGTTTGCCTTTCTTCTGGTCGATGGCATGTCGATCCGTGAAGATGCAGTCACCTCGGCGCTTGCCTCTGGCCTCGGCCCGGTGCCGCTGTTCGGCGGCTCTGCCGGGGACGGGACCCGGTTTGACCGGACTTACGTCTTCCACGACGGGCAGGCGTCACGGAATGCCGCCGTCCTGACTTTCATCCGTACACGCTGCCCGATCCGGGTGTTCAACCTCGACCATCTGCAACCGACCGAGCGGCGCATGGTCGTGACCAGGGCCGATCCGGCCCGCCGCGTTGTACACGAAATCAACGCGGAACCCGCCGCCTTCGAATATGCCCGCATTCTCGGCAAGGATCCCGGACAGCTCGACACCTTCACCTTCGCGGCCCATCCGGTCGTCGTCCGTTTCGGTGGCAAGCATCATGTCCGCTCGATCCGGCAGATGCGCCCGAATGGTGATCTGGTCTTCTTCTCGGCCATCGACGAGGGGCTGGTCCTGACCCTCGCCGAGCCGGAGAACATGGTCGATCATCTGGACCGAGAACTCACCGCGCTTGCCGACGAGCAGGCGCCGCAGGCCATCCTTGCCTGCGACTGCATCCTGCGCCGGATCGAGGCGCAGGAAAAACAGATGTTCGGGCAGATCTCGAACCTACTGCGCAAACATCGGGTCGTGGGCTTTTCCACCTACGGCGAACAGCTGGGCGCCATGCATGTGAACCAGACCATGACGGGCGTGGCGATCTATCCGCCGAAGGATCGGCGAAAGTGACCGATACGCTCGTCAATCCCGCCGACCCGCCAGAACGCCAACGCGCGAAGCTGATGCAGATTGTCGAGGTGCTGATGCGCCGGGTCGAACAGGCCACCGACGATGGCGGCGCGGCCTACGCCCAATTCCAGCGGGCGGTGATGCTGGAGGATCAGGTGCGCCAGCGGACCTCGGAACTGGAACATGCACTCGACCTCCTGAACGAATCAAATGCACTTCTGGCCGAGACCATGCGCGAAGCCGAGGCGGCGCGCCAGAACCTCGCCGACGCGATCGAGACCGTGCAGGAAGGCTTTGCGCTCTTCGATCAGGGCGAACGGCTGGTCATGTGCAATACGCGGTTCTGCACGGACATGATGGATATCCATGACCGCCTCCAACCGGGTCTGACATTCTCTGATTACGTGACCATGGTAAGCCAGTCGGCCCATCTGTCGCTGCCCGAGGGTGAGACTCCGGGAAGCTGGGCCGTGCGGCGGATGCGTCGGCATGCGGATGACCACGTCATCTTCAACGTCTCGATGACCGGCGACCGCTGGATACAGGTGTCGGAACACCGTACGCGCGACGGTGGTACGGTGATCCTTCAAACCGATGTCACCGACATCATCCGGTTGGAGAGGGTCGAGCGTGGGCGGCTTCTTGACGATCAGGCCCAGATGATCCGTGCGACGCTGGAACATATCAATCAGGGCGTCTGCATCTTCGATGCCGAGGGAATGCTGGTCGGCTGGAACCAGCATCTGGGTAAGCTGCTGACCGCCCCGGCAAGCCATTTTCACATCGGCGCATCCTTCGACACTCTCGTGCATGTCCTGTCGGGTGACATGCGGATTGGCGACGGGCTGACGGCGGCCGATCTGATCGACTGGGCCAGATCCGGCACCGGGCGGACATCCTTGTCATTCGAACTGACGCGGACGGGCGGCCAGGTTCTTGCCGTGTTTGCACAGGAAATGCCCGACGGTGGCTTCGTTATGAGCTTTTCCGACATCACGCCGGAACGGCGTGCGATGCAGGCGATCCGCGAGGCCAATGAAACGCTCGAACAGCGCGTGACCGACCGGACCGAAGAGCTTGCCGAGGCGCTCAATCGCGCCGAACGCGCGAACGCGTCACGGTCGCGCTTCGTTGCCGCCGCGAGCCATGACCTTCTGCAACCTCTGTCCGCGGCCAAGCTCTACCTCGCCTCGATCTCGGACGAGACGCTGACCACGCCCGCACGGACGACGCTGGAAAAGGCACAAAACGCGTTGACCGGCGTCGAGGGCATTCTTGATGCGCTGCTGGACATATCCAAGCTCGAAACCGGCCATGCCTCCGTTGATGTGAAACCGGTTGAAATCGGCCCCATGCTCAAGCGCCTGAACGAGGATTTTGCACCCGGTGCTGCGCAAAAGGGGTTGGAACTGGTATTCGGTGAGAGTGCGGCGGTGGTCGAAAGCGATCGGACCTATCTGCGGCGTATCCTCCAGAACCTCATTTCCAATGCCATCCGCTATACCGAGGCGGGTTCGGTCCGGGTCACCGCCCAAACGACCGGCGGATCGGTCCGCATTTCTGTCACCGATACCGGCCCGGGCATTCCCGAACACGAGCAGCAGGTCATCTTTCGGGAATTTCATCGGTTGAACGCACGCGCCTCTGCCGCCGACGGGATGGGCCTTGGCCTCGCAATCGTCGAACGGGCCTGTTCGCTTTTGGGCCACCCGATCGAAATCCAATCGAAACCCGGCGAGGGTGCCTGTTTCAGCGTTACCCTCCCGGTTGCGTCACGAACGCTCGCTGCCGAAAGTCAGGAAGGGGCGCGTGCCCGGTCTCCGGTCGCAACGGGCCCCGCGACCATCGTTTGCCTGGTCGAAAACGATGCGGATCTGCGCGGCGCGATGACACAGCTTCTGGAAAAATGGGGCTTCGATGTCGTCCATGCCGCAAGCGGCGAAGAGACCCTCGTCCTGCTCGATGAAATCGACATTCTGCCGGATTGCTTTCTCGTGGATCTGCAGCTCGGCGAGGGTATGGACGGGCTGGACCTGATCGCCGAACTCCGCCGCAAACACGGGAAAATCAAGGCGCGCATCATTACGGCCGATCGGGACCCTGCGATTGGGAGGAGGTGCGCGGCCGAAGAGATCGGAGTTTTCTGGAAGCCGATCAACGCCGAGGAATTGTCGGCTTTCATCGAAGTGGGATAGCCGCCATCCGTCGTGGTTTCTGCCGTCACTCCTGCGGCCATTGGGTGCGTAGCGCCTACGCTGTTCTCCGGCCCGCGTCTTGGGAACGGGCGTCTGGTCCTGAATCTCCTTGATGTATTCCAGAACGGCGCGGAGGCGCTTTTTCTAGGTGATCGCGGCGTGAGTTACACGTTGCTCCTTGTCGAAGGCGGAGCAGGGGAGTGCGATCCCGAACGCAGCCTGCCCTTCGGCGACAAGCATTCGATTTTCGTGCAGTGGCGGCATTGGAACAATTTGGGCGGTGCCAAACTGCTGGAATTGCGGAGGTCTGCGGTTTCACTACCACCTCACATTTCTCGATGGTGTTCCGTAGCCAGTTTGGAAACTCGCCCCACAACCACCGGACGACGCATTCATGAGCCGAATTGACTGACCCGTGGTTCGCTCCACCCCCTTTGCAGTTTGCCGCACTTCAAGGTGTCGGGCGAAGTAACGAATGCCCAGTTCGCCGGCGGATACTTGTCGGAGCATATCGTGTGCCAACACCTAAAGGTCAGCTTTTGGGAAGCGGGATGGCGCCATCGAATCGTGTCGCGAACGTCTAGTTCGGGCCGTGCCCAACAGGGGGCTGTAACCCTTGACAGGGCTCTGCATAGCAATAAGGTACAGGTAGGAACAGGTACCGGAAGTTCGCCATGTCGTTACGGACCGGAATCGCAAAGTCTGAGCTGGTGGCGCAGACACTTGAACGCGAGATTCGCGAAGGCCGCGTTGTTCACGGCGATCTTCTCGAGAGCGAAGTCGGTCTGATGCGGAGGTTCTCTGTCAGTCGGAATACCGTCCGCAAGGGGCTCGAGATTCTGTCCCGGCAAGGGCTGATCACGACGCGGACCGGGATCGGATCCTTCGTGACCTATGACGGGACGACCATCGACAGCAACCTCGGCTGGACCGTCGCTCTTTCGCACGGCGCGGGAGAGGTCACCACAAGGTTACTGAGGCTTGCCCGGGAAGGCAGTGCGCGGGCGGACCGGAAGCTCGCGGCGACCTCCGAATACCTTTGTGTCGATCGATTGCGGTTCTGCTCCTCGGCAAAATGCGGGATATCGCTGGAACGCAGCCGCTTGCCCTGGCGCGATGAATTTGTGGATGCCGTCGAGACCGGTCTGACGGAAGGCTCGCTAAGCCGCACGCTCGCCGACCTCGGCCTGTTCGCGGCGAAGGGGCAGGAGACGGTGGGCGTCATCGCCGCGCTGTCGGAAGATGCCGCGACGATCATGGAGCGGCCGGCCGGAGTTCCCATGCTTCGGCTGGAACGCGTGACCCGCTGCGCCGACGGAAGCGTCCTTGAATATGTCGACAGTATTCTCGATCCCGCCCGGTTCGGCCTGAGGATTGACTTCTGATGGGGGGGCAGGGGCATCAGATTGACCGTGCGCTCGGCGCCCTCATGGGGGTTGCGCTGGGCGATGCGCTCGGGATGCCGTCACAGACGCTCTCCCGCGCGCGTATCGTGGAGGCCTACGGCCGGATCACCGACCTTGTCGAGCCCATCGAGGGCCACCCCGTTTCGCACGGACTCCGCGCCGGGATGGTGACGGACGATACCGAGCAGACCCTGCTTCTGGCCGATCTGATGATCCGTTCCCCTGAGCGTTTCGACGACCGCGCGTGGGCCGAAGCGCTGCTGGGCTGGGAACATGACGTTCGCGCGCGGGGTTTGCGGGATCTTCTCGGGCCATCGTCCAAGCGCGCGCTGGATGCGCTGCTGGCCGGGGCTCCGCCGAGCGAAACAGGGCGCGAGGGCACAACGAATGGTGCGGCCATGCGAATTGCCCCGGTCGGTATCGCGACCCCGCCCGACGATCCGGTGGCCTTCGTCGACCGTGTCGCGGAGGCTTGCCTCGTGACGCACAATACGCGCGAGGCGATTTCGGCAGCCGCCGCCGTGGCCATGACGATCAGTCTTGGCATCGGCGGGGCGAGCTTCGTGGAGGCCATGGGACCCGCCGTCGAGGCCGCGCGCATCGGGGCCGCCCTCGGTGCGCCGGTGGGAGAGGCGGACATGGGCGGCTTGATCCTCGCCGCGTTGCACCTTGCTGAGCGGGGATCCGAGGAGGATCTGGTCGCGCGCATCGGCACCTCGGTCGCGAGCCGCGAGGCGGTGCCGGCGGCTTTCGGCGTGGTCGCACTCGCCAATTGCGATCCCTGGCAGGCGGGTCTGATCGCGGCGAACATCGGGGATGACACCGACACGATCGGCGCGATCGCCTGTGCGATGGCAGCGGCCTGTACCGGGTTGGCGGCCTTGCCGAAAGACAAGGTGGACAAGGTCGTCGCAGCGAACGGTCTTGACCTCGTCCCGGTCGCGGAAGGGCTTCTGGCGATCCGCGCGCAGCGCAAGTCGGGGCTGGCGTCATGACCGCCCGCCTCGTGCAGCTTTCCGGCGTGATCATCGATCACATCTTCTGGGTGGAAAAGGTCCCCCATGCCGGGGAAGAGGCGATCGTGCGCCGCTCCGCAATCTGTGCGGGGGGTGGTTTTAACGCCATGGCAGCAGCGGGCAGGGCCGGTATGCCGGTCGCCTATGCCGGAACGCTTGGTACCGGTCCGTTCGCGGATATCGCGGCGGGCGCACTTGCCGCGGAAGGAATTGAGGTGCTGCGGCCACGGCTGGCCGGGCGCGATCAGGGCTGTTGCACCTGCCTCATCGACCGGGCGGGGGAACGGACCTTCATAGCATCGTCCGGTGCGGACGGGGTTGTGGTGGCGGCGGACCTCACCGCCCTGACCGTCCGGGCGGATGACTGGTTTCTGCTCTCGGGATACGCGCTCGGCTACCGCGACAGCCGGTCGGCGCTGACCGATTGGCTGGCGGCGCGGGCCGAGCAGGTCCGCCTCGTCTTCGACCCCTCGCCACTGGTTGCGGAGATGCCAGAGCCAAGCCGCGCTGCCGCGCTCAAGGCTGCCACCTGGGTCAGCGCGAACCGCGCCGAGGCGGCTGTCTTGACGGGCTTCGATGCACCTGATGCCGCGGCGTCGGCACTGGCCCACGGCCGTGCCGGCGGTGCCATCGTCCGCGACGGCGCAAACGGTTGCTTCATCTCAACGGACGACGGTCCGGCGCGCCACATCCCCGGCCAAGCGGTGACGGCGATCGACACGAACGGCGCCGGCGACACCCATATCGGCGCCTTCATCGCCGCGCTTGCGGAGACCGGCGACCCGATCCGCGCGGCGCGTTTCGCCAATATCGCAGCCGCCCTTTCAACAACCGAAGAAGGGCCGTCCACGGCCCCGAAGAAGAACGACGTCCTGGCGGTTCTGAGGGAAGCCCCGGAACCGGAAGGGACAACCTGACACAACCGACAATGGAGGAACCCATGAAACGACTGCTTCTGACATCCGCCCTGGTTTTTGCCGCGGGCGGCACGATGGCCGACGAAATCCGCGTCCTGAACTGGCAGGGCTACGGAACCGACCTCGACTGGGCCATAGCCGCCTATACGGAAAAGACCGGCAATACGGTCGTCCACGAATACTTCACCTCGGAACAGGAGATGCTGACGAAGCTGCGCACCAACCCAGGTGCCTATGACGTCGTGCTGATCAACTCCGCCTATACCGCGCAGGCGAAGGACGAAGGACTGATCGAGCCCATCGACACTTCCAAGATTGCCAACTTCGCCGATCTCGACCCGTCGCTGACGGGGGCCGAGGATCTGAACCCCGGAGGTGCCCTTCACGGTGTCCCATGGACCTGGGGACTGACATCCATCGCGGTCAACACCGGCGACTTCTCCGAAATGCCGACCTCTCTCTCGGTCCTCTGGGACCCGGCTTGGAAGGGCCGCGTCTCGATCCGTGACGACGGGTTGGAGGCGGTCCAGTTCGCCGCCATGGCGCTTGGCCAGAATATCAACGAGATCACCGACCTCGACGCGATCACGGCAAAGCTGAAAGAGCTGCTGCCCCAGATCACGACCTTCTGGAGCTCGGAGAACGACTGGAACCAGTTCATGTCTGCGGGCGATTTCGCGGTGGCGACCTACTGGTCCGGCTCGGCCGCGCGGTCGCAGGCGAAGGGACTGCCCATCGCATTCGTAGTGCCGGACGAGGGCGCGATCGGCTGGCTTGACGGGCTGTCGATCCCTGCAAGCTCCACCCACAAGGACGCGGCGGCCGCCTTCATCGACTGGATGGTGGACCCGGAGTTCTACGTGAAGTGGGACGCCGAGGGCGCACCGGTGTCGTCCAACACCAAGGCGCTGGCCGCCCTGCCTGAAACGAGCTTCAACCGCAAACTGGTCGAGGATCCGGCGACGGTCGCTCGGGTGCAGTTCATGAAGCCGGTCTCGGACGCGGATCGGGAGACCTACCTGAAGCTCTGGCAGGATCTGAAAGCCGCGCAATAACCTAAACGGGAGGGGGACGGATGGCGATGACGCTCGCAGCCCAAGACCGTCGCAGGGCAGTTGCGCTTTTGTCCCCCGCCTACCTATGGCTGACCGTGGCGGTTTTCCTGCCGCTGTCGGCAATGGCCTTTTTCAGCTTCCTTTCGGATGTACCCTTTGGTGGCAAGGAATGGCACGCGACACTCGACAACTATCGGGCGTTCTTCGACACGACGACATATGCCACACTGCTATGGAAGTCGCTGAAGCTGGGGATGATCGTCACCGCCGTCTCGGTTTTCGTAGGTTTCCCCTGCGCTTACGTTTTAGCCAAGGTCGTGCGGGGACGGTCACGCGAGGCGCTGTTCCTGCTGGTGATCCTTCCCTTCTGGTCGAACTCTCTGGTGCGCATCTTCTCCTGGGCCATCGTGCTGCGCGGCAATGGCGTTCTGGACCGGGCGGTAAATGCGATCCTGCCCTGGGATGTGAAGCTAAACCTGATGTTCAGCCCGACGGCCATCGTGATCGGCCTCGTCCATTCCTACCTGCCTTACGTGATCCTGACTTCGTATCTCGCGCTTCAGGCCATAGATGACAGCCTGATCGAGGCTGCACGGTCGCTGGGCGCGAGACGGCGCACGATCCTCTGGCGGCTGATCCTGCCGCTGGCGGCACCGGGCATCCTCGCCGGAGCGGTGCTGATCTTCGTTCCTGTCGTTGGATCGTTCATGGAGCCGCGCCTGCTGGGCGGGCGGCTTGGAACCTACTACGGCACGGTGATCGAGGATCAATTCGTCGCTGTCTTCAACTGGCCTCTCGGCGCGGCACTGTCCTTCATCCTGCTGGCCGTGGTGCTGGCGATCCTCGCTGCCGCAAGCCCGATCCTGAAAAGGGCACGGACATGAGCAACGGTTTTCTCGCCCTTCTCGGCCGCGCCTATGTCGGGCTGATCCTGTTCTTCCTCTATGCGCCGATCCTCGTCATGGCGGCGATGTCTTTCAATGCGTCCGAGTTCTACCAGCTGCCCTTCAGCTTCTCGACCGATTGGTACGCGCAACTCGCCGGCAACCGCGAGATTCTCGCTGCCGCATGGCGCTCGGTCTGGATCGCTGTGATTGTGGCCGTGATCGCCACAAGCCTTGGCACGGCGGCTTCCATCGCGCTTTTCCGCTACGAGTTTCCCGGCAAGCGGGTCTTGCAGGTGCTGCTCTTCCCGCCCATCGCGATTCCGTGGCTCATCACCGGAACGGCCATGCTGATCCTCTTCTTTGGCATCGGCATTGGCCGTGGCACGCCCGCCGTCATTCTCGGCCATGTGGCGCTGGCGCTGCCTTATGTGATCGTCGTCGTCTCGGCCCGGCTCACCACCTTCGACCGGACGCTGGAAGAAGCCGCGCGCTCGCTCGGTGCCTCGCCGTGGCAGATCACCCGCGCCGTCACCGTGCCGTGGATCCTGCCCGGCATCATCGCGGGCGGCCTTTTCGCCTTTGCCGTCAGCTTCGACCAGTTCGTCGTGTCCTATTTCCTGTCGGAACCGGGCGACAGCACGTTGCCAGTGCTGATCTACACTTCGATCCGCAAGGGTTTCACGCCCGAGATCAACGCGATTTCGACCATCATCATCGCCGTGTCGATGGGCATCATGCTGCTTGCCGCACGCTATTCGAACTTCGGGGGGGAACGCTGATGGCCGAGGTCCGGGTCGAACATCTGGTCAAGAAATATGGCGCGGCGCGCGCGCTCGATGATGTCACGCTGGACTTTCCCGACGGCGGCTTCTTCGGCCTTCTCGGCCCGTCGGGCAGCGGCAAAACCACGCTTCTGCGCGCGATCGCCGGGTTCGTCCTGCCCGAAAGCGGCCGGGTCTTCATCGACGGTGAGCCGGTTGAAAACACGCCCGTCGAAAAGCGCGGCATTGGAATGGTGTTTCAGAATTACGCGCTCTTCCCGAACATGACGGTGGCCGAGAACGTCGCCTTTGGCCTTGCGGTCCGCAAGATCGCCGATGCCGATAAAAAGCGCCGTGTGGCGGAGGTGCTGGAGCTTGTCCAGCTTGGCGGTTTCGGCGCGCGCAAGCCGCACCAGCTGTCCGGCGGGCAGCGCCAGCGCGTCGCGATGGCCCGCGCCATCGTCACCCGGCCGCGTGTGCTGTTGCTGGATGAGCCGCTTTCGGCGCTGGACAAGGCGCTGCGCGTCGACATGCAGATCGAACTGAAACGCATCCAGCGCGAGATCGGCATCACCACGATCTTCGTAACCCATGATCAGGAAGAGGCGCTGACCCTCTCGGACCAGATCGGGATCCTGAAAGACGGCCGTCTCGTTCGCCACGGCCCGCCGCGTGAGGTCTACGACGATCCGCGCGACAGCTTCACCGCGACCTTCCTCGGCGATGCGCGCCTGTTCACCGGCACCGTTGAAGCGGGCGGGCTGAGGCTGGCCGACGGGACGCTGGTTCCAGGTGTCACCACCCCGACGATTGCAGTCAGACCCGAAAACATCCATCTGTCGCGTTCCGAACCGGCGACCCCGTGCCACCTGCGTGCAATGCTCAACCAGAAGATCTTCGGCGGCGCACTCGGGACATGCCTTCTCGATTGGCAAGGCGAGGTCATAAAAGCTGTCGGCCGCGACGCCGACTTCCGGACGCTGCCCGAAAGCGGTCCGGTGTGGGTGTCATGGCAACCAGAACACGCGATGCCGATCACTGGCTGACTGCGACCTTCTTAGATCTGAGTCTCTTTGTTCGCCCGATATGCGGAATTCTGCGGCCCGCTTTTGATGCCATTCCAGTCGCCGATGGCGGGTGTCGCGTGCTGGACGCTGTCGAAGCGCTGGCGATGAATGCACCGTGCCTCCAGGATCCCGATCACCCGCTCGCCTATCCGGTTCCGCGGCGGACAATGCGGTCTGATGCTTCGGATAATTAGAGATCCTGTATAGAGCTGCCGCTGGAGCGTTCGACGCGAACACCGGTCATGCCTTTGCGCGGCGTCGGGGTCGATACGATATATCCTGAACAAGCTGCCTTTCAGAAATCGATGCCGGACGTCTGAGGGTCGTCAACCGCTAACAATGCCGCTTTGCCTGTACCAATGGCTCGAAGACCAAGGCGGTAGGCAATTCCTCCTCAGCAGCGCGTGGCAGCATCTCTGCAAGTAGCCAGTTGGCAACGCCACCTTTCAACGAGTAGATGGTTCGATGTTCGGGCCCTTGGGCGGAAACTTGTTTGGAGGAAGGTTTCTATGAAAGGTGTGAAACAATGAAACCGGCCGCCCTTGACGCCGCCGACATTCGTATCCTCTGCGCATTGCAGCTACACGGGCAGCTGAGCAAGTCCAAGCTGGCGGAACTCGTGGGGCTTTCACCGACCCCGTGCTGGGCGCGCTACGCCCGGCTCAAAAAAGCGGGCCTGATCCGCGGCTACCACGCAGACATCGCCCTTGCGAAGATCGTCGATGCGTCCAAGGTCGTCGTGACCGTTTCGCTGAAAAGCCACAGAAAGACGGATTTCGACCGTTTCGAGGCATATGTCCGCAATCTGCACGAGGTCATCGACTGCGTCGCCACGGGCGGCGGGATGGATTACGTGATGACGGTTGTCACCACCAGCCTCGCTGCCTTCCAAAGCCTGATGGACGCGATGCTGTCGGAAGAACTCGGGATCGATCGATACATGACTTACATCGTGACCAGAGAGGTCAAATCGGTTCAGCCCAATCTTGCCCGCCTGCTGGCCGATTCCGGGAAGTGACCCACAGGAACGCGTCGTGGCACCGCCAGGACCGAACGGTCCGCGTTGCGCTCTAAATTGGTCCGTTCAGTCTATGCGGCACGAATCTTCAGTCCGATCTCGCACGCTGATTGCCCCTAAAACCACGCCCAGTTCGACAAGGTCGCACGGTCCGCAGAGGACTTGCAGGAAAGGGCAATCAGAATGGCACAAGCAGACGATTTCGGCTTCGGAACGCAGATCCGGAAATCCCCCTATTTCGACGCCACGGTCCGCTGGGGCGCCAAGGGCTTCTCGGTCTACAACCACATGTATATCCCGCGTGACTTCGGTGATCCGGAACAGAACTTCTGGAACCTCGTCAACGACGCGATCCTCTGCGACGTGGCGGTCGAGCGTCAGGTCGAGATCACCGGCCCCGATGCCGCGAAATTCGTCCAGACCCTGACCCCGCGCGATCTGTCCAAGATGGCGGTCGGGCAGTGCAAGTACGTGCTCATCACCAATGCCGATGGTGGCATCCTGAACGACCCGATCCTGCTGCGTCTGGCCGAGAACCATTTCTGGATCTCGCTCGCGGACAGCGACATCCTGCTCTGGGCGCAGGGCGTTGCCGTGCATGCGGGCATGGATGTGACGATCCGCGAACCGGATGTCTCACCGCTCCAGCTTCAGGGGCCGAAATCCGGCGAGATCATGAAGGCGCTTTTCGGCGACAGCATCATGGACCTGAAATACTACTGGCTGCGCGCGGTCGAGCTGGACGGCATCCCGCTGATCGTGTCGCGCACCGGCTGGTCGAGCGAACTGGGTTATGAACTTTACCTGCAGGACGGATCGCGCGGCGACGAGCTGTGGGAAAAGATCATGGCGGCGGGCAAGCCGTTCAACCTGCAGCCGGGTCACACCTCTTCGATCCGTCGGATCGAGGGCGGCATGCTGTCCTATCACGCCGATGCCGACATCAATACGAACCCCTACGAGCTGGGCTTTGACCGGCTGGTGAACCTCGATATGGACGCCGACTTCATCGGCAAGGCCGCTTTGCGCCGGATCAAGGAAGAAGGCGTGAGCCGCAAACAGGTCGGTCTGGTGATCGACTGCGCGCCGCTCAAGGGACCGAACACCCGGTTCTGGGCTGTAAGCAAGGATGGCGCGACCATCGGCAAGGTCACCTCGGCCGTCTACTCGCCCCGGCTGAAGCAGAACATCGCCTTGGCGATGATGTCGGTGGACAGCATCCAACTTGGAACTCAAGTGGACGTGGCAACCGCTTCCGGTCCGGCCAAGGCGACGATCGTGGACTTCCCGTTCTACGACCCGAAGAAGTCGCTCGCCGCGGCCTGATGGACGAGGCCACAACGGAGATCTGAGAATGTCCGACCTGTCGATCGAACTGCATTGGCACCGCGCGGAGCCTGGCTTTGAGCCTGGTAAATACTCTGCCGAACATGTCGTGCGCTACAACAACAGCTACGAAGTGCAAGCGGATGCCGCCCCGGATTGGGGCGGCAAACCGGAAAACACCAATCCCGAACAGGCGCTCGCCTCGGCTTTGTCGAGCTGCCACATGATGACCTTCCTGGCGCTGGCCGCGAAGGCGAAATGGCCGGTGGCCAGCTACCACGATCACGCCGTTGCCCATCTTGGCAAGAACCCCAAGGGGCAGATGTCGGTCACGCGCATCGACCTGCACCCGGTGGTGCGCTTCGATACCGGTTTCTCGGTCGACGACACGACGCTGGAGGAAATGCAGGACCGCGCACACCGCTACTGCTTCATCGCCAACACGCTCGCCGACAGCGTCGAGATCAACGTCCTTTAAGCCCCGGCAAGGAGCAAGCCCGTGCAAGACAGCGATATCCTTCTGCGTGACCTGAATGACGACGGCATCCTGCGCCTGACCCTGAATGACGTAAAGCGCCGCAACGCGCTGTCCGAGGCGATGCTGACGGAACTGGGCGCAACCGTTGCCGAGGCCGGGGCCAACCCGGCGGTTCGGGTCGTCATTCTGGCCGCCAACGGACCGGCCTTTTGCGCAGGTCACGACCTGAAGGAAATGACTGCGGGACGCGCCGCCCCGGATCGTGGGCGGGCCTATTTCACCAAGGTGATGACGATGTGCTCCGGCGTCATGCAGGGGATCGTCAACTGCCCTAAACCCGTCATTGCCGAGGTCACGGGGATTGCCACGGCAGCGGGCTGCCAGCTGGTCGCCAGCTGCGATCTGGCCGTTGCCGCCGAGACCGCGCAGTTCAGCACGCCGGGCGTTCATATCGGGCTGTTCTGCTCCACCCCGATGGTGGCGTTGTCGCGCAATGTCGCGGGCAAGCACGCGATGGAAATGCTCCTGACCGGTGACATGACACCGGCGGCCCGCGCGGCCGAAATCGGGTTGGTCAACCGTGTCGTCGCTGGCGACGCGTTGCAGGAGGCGACGCTGGAGATGGCCCGCAAGATCGCGTCCAAATCCAGCATGACGCTGGCGACCGGCAAACGCGCCTTCTATGCGCAGCGCGAAATGCCGCTGGCAGAGGCCTATGACTACGCCTCAAACGTCATGGTCGAGAACATGCTCGCCCGCGATGCCGAGGAAGGCATTGGTGCTTTCATCGAAAAACGCGCGCCCCAGTGGCAGGACCAGTGAGGTCATCCATGCAAAATCCCTACAACACCGACCTGGACCGCAACCCGGCGAACCACCAGCCGCTGACACCGCTGACGTTTCTCGAACGCGCGGCCAGCGTCTTTCCTGATCACACCGCGATCATTCACGGCCCTCTGCGCCGCAGCTATGCCGAGTTCTACGCACGGTCGCGGCGGCTTGCCTCGGCCCTGGCGAAGAACGGGATCGGGCGCGGCGACACGGTGTCGGTCCTCTTGCCCAACACGCCGGCGATGCTCGAATGCCATTACGGCGTGCCGATGTGCGGCGCGGTGCTGCATTCGATCAACACCCGTCTGGATGCGGCCATCATCGCGTTCCAGCTCGATCACGCCATGTCAAAGATCGTGATAGTGGACCGCGAGTTCATGCCGCTGATGCAGGAGGCGCTGGCCCTTGCCACGGTTAAACCGGTCCTGATCCAGTACGACGATCCGGAATATGACGGCGCGCCGACCGACTTTGAGGCAGCCGACTATGAGGTGTTCCTGACCCGTGGCAACCCGAACTTCGTCTGGCTGATGCCCGAGGACGAGTGGGACGCGATCTCGATCAACTATACCTCCGGCACGACCGGCGACCCCAAGGGCGTCGTGTCGCATCATCGGGGTGCCTACTTGCTCGCGCAAGGCAATGCGCTGACGACGTCGATGCAGAAACACGCGGTCTATCTCTGGACCCTGCCGATGTTTCACTGCAACGGCTGGTGTTTTCCCTGGACGCTGTCGGCGATCATCGGCACCCATGTCTGCCTCCGGCAGGTGCGGGCAGAACCGATCTGGAATGCGCTCGCCGACGAAGGGGTAACGCATCTTTGCGGTGCGCCCATCGTCATGTCGCTGATGATTTCGGCGCCCGATACGGTCAAGCGCGATCTCGACCGGACCGTGCAGTTCTTCACCGCCGCAGCACCCCCGCCTGAAAAACTTCTGGCCGACATGCGCGATGCGGGCTTTGACGTGACGCACCTTTACGGCCTGACGGAGACCTACGGTCCGGCCGTCGTCAACGATTGGCACGAAAACTGGTCCGATCTGCTGCGCGCCGAACAGGCCGCTCTGAAATCCCGTCAGGGCGTCCGTTATCTGGCGCTGGAGCAGCTGGACGTGCTGGACCCCGAGACGATGCGCCCGGTGCCGCGCGACGGCGAGACTATCGGAGAGGTCATGTTCCGGGGCAACGTCGTGATGAAGGGCTATTTCCGCAATCCCAAGGCGACGCAGGAAGCCTTTGAAGGCGGCTGGTTTCACTCCGGCGATCTGGGGGTGATGCATCCCGACGGCTACATCCAGCTCAAGGACCGGTCCAAGGACGTCATCATTTCGGGCGGAGAGAACATCTCCTCGATAGAGGTCGAAGAGGCGCTCTATGGGCATCCCGCCGTCGCGGTCGTCGCCGTCGTCGCAATGCCGCACGAGAAATGGGGCGAAACACCTTGCGCCTTCGTCGAACTGGCCCCCGGCCAGTCAGCGGATGCCGACACACTGCACGCCTGGTGCCGCGATAAACTCGCGTCTTACAAGGTTCCGCGCAAGTTTGTCTTCGTGCCCATTCCGAGGACGTCGACCGGAAAAATCCAGAAGTTCGTCCTGCGCGAGCAGGCCAAGGGTCTTGCGGACCGATAAACTGGCCATGGGCGGTGCAGCGAAGTTCCGCCCGCGTCGAGCGGCCCGATCATTCAGATCTCGACAACTTCGGATTAGGGCAGCGCGTCTTCGAGTTCGACGCCGAGATATCGGACGGTGCTGTCCATCTTGGTATGTCCCAGGAGAAGCTGCACGGCACGCAGATTGCCGGTTTTGCGATAGATCTCGGCGACCTTCGTCCGGCGCATCGAATGCGTCCCGTAGGAACTTGGCTCCAGACCGATCGACGTCACCCAGTCGCGCACAAGGCGGGCGTATTGGCGCGTGGAGATGTGAAGCCGCTCACGAAAGCGCCCGGGCCAAAGGTATTCCGACCCGATCATCAGCGGGTTTCTGAACCAGTCCTCCAGCGACTTTCGCGTGCCCTCGGAGAGTTCGAAGCGCACCGGCTTCTGTGTCTTGCTCTGAATGATCGAGGCCGTTCCTTCACCTGTCCGGCCGCATAGACATCGGCGACCTTGAGTTTCACAAGGTCGCAGCCCCTGAGCTTGCTGTCGATCGCGGTGTTGAAGATCGCGAGGTCGCGGATGTTCCCGGCCAGTTCGAGCCGGACCCGGATGGCCCAGACGTGTTTCGGCAGCAGAGGCCGCTTCTGGCCGACGACACGGCCCTTGTTCCAGGCGGGACGGCAGGCACGGATGGCGGGAAGATTGGCGATGGTCATGGCATCTCCTCCGGTCCGCCACATGCCGCCCATCACCAACCAAACGTTGGCAATTTAGAATAGCATGGTCAGATAAAGCTGAGGAAAGAGTCCGTTCGGAGCCAATCTGAGGACCGTGGGATCGCCTCCGAAACATGCCAACCAGGATCTGACCTCGTGGCCAGAGAGGCAGCCCAAAGCGGCGATCCCGGGCTTTTCGTTCCATGATCCCCAGAAAATATGCGACAAAACCCGCCCGCTCCCAGTGGCCAGCTCAACTCTGCCCGGTAATATGCAGGCTCACATCTCCCGCGACCGAAGCAACAGCCAATCGTAAATGCTCTCGTGCCACCCTTGACAGGGTTAATTTGTGATAGTGATATCATTTTCATAAAAGCGAAGATTCATCTGATGGTGCAGGCGGAAAAAACAATAGAAAGGCAACCAGAGCCTTTCTCGACATGGCTCGGACAGAGCCGCGACCGCATGCGCAAAGGTCAGCGCACGCGCCTCCATCTGCTTGACGCCGGTGTGCGATTTTTGGGAGAAAACAGCCTCGAAACGCTGACCGTCTCGGCGATCTGCCAACAGGCCGGGGTCGCCCACGGGACGTTTTACCTGTACTTCAAGGATCGCAATGATCTGACCAGCGCGATCTTGAACAAGTTCGTGGACTACCTGCAGATCCAGATGAGGGCGCAGGCAAAACAAGCCGGCGATCCGGTGCGCAACACCACGGCCGCCTATTTCCAGTTGTTCAAAGCCTACACGGGTTTGATGAAATGCCTCGTCATCGGCATCGACGCCTTTCCCGAGGCCAGAACAGCCTTCCAGCAGCTCAATCATGAATGGGCGAAGACCGTCCTGAGGGCCCGTTCGAAAGATCGCCAGCTCGATCAAGACACCGAGGATGAATTGATGCGCCGCGCCTATGCCCTTGGCGGTATGGTTGATCAGTATCTGACCGCCCTCTTCGTGACCGAAGATCCCTGGCTGGGCGCGATTTCCAAGGATCCCGACGAAGTGATCAACACACTTACACACCTATGGTCGAAAGGTATGCAGGAATGAGCTTGCTGCAGGACGGTCACATGATTCCACCCGGTGACCTAGCGGTGCACCGGCAGAAGGCCTGGGAGGCCCAGAGCGACTATGTCGCCAGGAATTCAGTTTTCTATCAAAGACTCTGGGACGGCAAGCAGCCCCCGAAGCGGCTTGAGGATATCGCGGAATTGCCCTTTTCGGACAAGGCCGACCTGCGATTGGCACAACCCGCCTCGCCGCCATTTGGCGACTACCTTGCGGCCCCGGAGGACAAGGTCAGCCGTCTGCACCGGACTTCGGGTACGACGGGACAGGCGATGAACCTGGCGATGAGCGCGCGGGATTGCGAAATAACCGAAATCGTCGGGGGGCGGGCGCAATCGCTGGCCGGATTGAAAGCGGGAGTAACGGTTGTCCATTGCCTGAACTACCAGATGTGGATGGGTGGCCTGACCGACCATCTGACGCTGGAACGCACCGGTGCAACGGTCGTTCCATTCGGCGTCGGTTCGACCGAGTTGCTGATCAACACGATCCTGGAAACCAGGATCAGCGCCATTTCCTGTACCCCGTCGTACCCGGCTGTTCTGGAACGGGTTATTGCCGAAAAATTTCCCACGCTGAGACCCCGGGACCTCGGGCTCAAACTCGGGTTGTTCGGCGGTGAGCCGGGTATCGACGATCCGGCGTTCCGCAAGCGGCTTAGCAACACCTGGGGCATGCAGCCGCGAAACGCGAATTACGGCGTCTCGGACGTTTTCTGCAACTTTGCCTCGGAATGCCCGTTTGACACCGCACTGCATTTCGTGGCCCATGACGTGCTGCATGCCGAACTGATCGACCCCGACAGCGGCCAAAGTGTAGCCATGAGCCCCGGTGCGCAAGGCGAGCTGGTTCTCACGCATCTCAGCCGCGAATGCCAGCCGCTGGTCCGTTTCCGGACCGGTGACATCATCCGGATCGAGGATACAGACCGCTGCCAATGCGGGTGTACCGGCTTTCGATTTCGCGTGGTCGGCCGATCCGACGACATGGTCGTGGTTCGGGGGCTGAACATGTTCCCAACCATGGTGGCCGCAGTGGTGACGAGCTTTGACGAATTATCCGGCGATTACAGGATCATGCTGGATGCGCCGCCGCCCTATGATGTCCTGCCCGTGCATGTCGATCTGGCTGCGGATGGACAGGACGACGGAACGCTGAAACAGCGGGTCGAGCAAAAGTTCAAGCAAAAGCTCGGGGCGACGATACGCGTGAATATCCTGCCACACGGGAGTTTTCCACGTACCGAAGGAAAAACGAAACGCGTGATAAGGGGCTACGAATGACAAGCTTTGACTATGAAACCATCCGATCGGAGTTGACAGCGGAAGGGGTGCGGACGATTTCACTGAACCGGCCGCATGCGATGAACGCAATGAATCGCCGCCTGATCGACGACGTTTCCTTGGCATTCGACGATGCGAACCGGGACCCGAAAACGCGGGCAATCATTTTCACAGGCGAAGGACGGGCGTTTTGCGCGGGCGATGACCGGCACGAACACGTCCATCCCGAAACAGAAGAAGAGGCCCGCGCCGTGGTGGACGCGATCCAGCGCGCGACCGTTGCTATCGTCCTTGGCGCAAAGCCCGTTGTCGGCGCCATCAATGGTTGGGCCGTCGGCGGCGGGTTCGAATGGGCCATCAATTGCGATTTTCCGATCTGGGCAGAAAGCGCCAAGGGCTTTTTTCCCGAAGTTTCCCTCAACCTATTCGTGACCGGTGCCGTGACCTCGATCCTGCCCAGCCTTGTCGGCCCCGTGAAAGCGCGCGAAATGCTGTTTCTGGGACAGCGGTATACGGCGGCAGAGCTGAAGGAGATCGGTGTTGCATGGAAAGTTGCTCCGGATGACACCCTGTTGGCAGAAGCGGAGGCAGTCGCCGCGCAACTGGCCGGATTGCCCACGCTCTCAACTCGCGCGATGAAGCGGGTTCTGAACCAGGCAACAGCCGGTGGACTTGTCCAAGCGCTGCAGCTTGAGACTGAGGCCACCGTTGCAGGATTTCTCGATCCCGAGACGACCCGGTTGCTAAAGGACTTTTGAAGAATGGCTCCTATGACGGGCCGTAGTGCAGTATCTTGACGGTTATCGGAAGGCCCTGATTGTGCCAGTTGCCGCCCTGTCCGCTAGCGGCCGAGGTTGTGTGAAAACTCTTTGCGATCGCCGAGTTCAGCCCAAAGCGGGGTCTGCCGTCGCGCTGTCGTGGCCTTCAGCGTCGTTTGTGCCGTTTCGCGGAATTGAGCACAACGACACGGCTCGCCGCGCGGAGTTTTCACACAACCTCGGCTCTTTGAAGACATCCAGCGGCTGGCCGCAAGCCACCCTACGGCTGGAGGCGGCGGAATGAGTGGGCAGGGGAAGGACACGTCCTCCCGGGCGCTGATTGCGCGACCGGGCTACGAGGTCGGTTACGCCAAGCCCCCCGAGGCGACCTGCTTCAAGCCGGGCAAGTCCGGCAATCCACCGGGGCGGCTTAAAGGAGCCAAGAACAAACGTCCCGCGCTCAACGAGGAGCGGATGAAGGGCATCATCCTCGACGAGGCCTACCGGACGATCACGGTCCGCGACGGCGACCGCAACGTCACCGTGCCGATGGCGCAGGCGATCATGCGCTCGCTGGCCGTCAATGCGGCCAAGGGCCAGCACCGGGCGCAGCGGCTCTTTGCCGAACTAGTCTCCGCCACCGAGCGTGACCGGCTTGCGTTGCAGGAACGCTTCTTTGGCGCGGCCCTGGACTACAAGATCGCCTGGGAGCGGGAACTTGCCCGGCGGGATCGTCTCGGCATCAACGACCTGCCACCGCCCCTGCCGTATCCCGATCATGTGATCGTCGACGTTCGCAACGGCACCGTTCGGATTGCCGGACCGGCCAGCAAGGAAGAGCAGGCCGAGTGGGATGCCATCATTGCCGAGAAGGCCGTGCTCGAGGACTGCGTCGCGCAACTCCGTGCGGCCAACGAGGCCGAGACCGACCCGGACGAGATC
>JAUIDM010000360.1 GCA_030428915.1 Alphaproteobacteria bacterium
ACCGCGACCGGGTTCAGTTCCAGCCGCCGTCCGAGGATCACGGGCGTCACGAACTGACCTTCCAGAGAGGTCGCGAACAGATAGAATGCCGGAGCGAGAAGCGCCTGGCCCAAAGTGTCGAAGGTCGCAATCGCGACGGCGCCACACAGCGCGATACCGGCAGCCGAGCCGATATAAGGAAGAAAATTCAGCAAGAACGCGAGTGAGCCCCAGACCGGCGCCTGGGGCATGCCGATGGCCCAGAGACCCGCACCCACCACGATCCCCAGCCCCGCATTGATCAATGTGATCGAAAGCAGATAGCGCGAAATGCTTTGCTCGATCCCATAGGCGATCTTCAGCGCCCGCTTCTTGTCGCCAAAACGCGGAAAGGCCTCCACCAGCTTGACATAGAACATGTCGCCCGACGCCAGAAGAAACAGCGAAAGCACCAGTGCCACGAGAGCCGTTGTCGCAAATGACGCGATATCCAGAACTGTCGAGGTGACAATGCCCGGCTGCTCGATAGCGACCTTGACCACGTCGGGATCCGCCGTCGCCTCGGCAATATCCTCCACCTGTTCCGACGCATCCTTGACCGAGCGGATCGACTCGGTGATCGAACTGAGCCGCGTTTCCAGCTTTTGCTTGATCTGCGGCGCGTCCTCTATCCATTCCGAAACCGGACCGCTCAGCATGAATGCCCCTGTCGCGACCGCGATCGAGACGGCCCCGATCAGAACCAGGGCGGTTGCAATGGGCGGTATGCGGTATTTCGCAAGCGAGCGCGTCACCGGGCTCAGCATCAGGGAAAGCAGGATCGCCAGAATGAAGGGCAGCACAACCTGTTTGGCGAAGTACAAGGCCAGTCCGGCACAGATGAAGGCGATCAACGCGACATAGCGACGGATTGCGGCGATATCTGAGCCGACACCGCTCAATCGTATATCTGACTCCGCATCCATCCGACGGTTCATTCCTTGTCCCTCAGCGCGATGATACCTAACGCGGCCTGGGCGACTTTGTTCCAGTTCACACGCATTTTCCGGAACCGTGAGAGGTGCGGGCGTCGGCGACCGCATCCAACTGGTCAAAGAACCACGCTCAAAACAAAAAAACCGAAGCAGGGTCCCCTGCTCCGGTTTTCCAATGCTGCGCGGAGTGGCGGCATCCCGGTCCTGATCTCAAACCGGCGGCTTGCCTTTGGCGGCACGTGCGATCATCGCAACGACGAAAAGGATCAGGAAGATGACGAACAGGATCTTCGCAATGCCTGCCGAAGCACCCGCGATGCCACCAAAACCGAGGGCTGCCGCGATCAACGCGATGACGAGAAAAGTAATGGCCCAGCCAAGCATGTCGATAACTCCTTCATTGTACGAACAGGATAGTAGATGCTGTAAAAACACTTGAGCCGGGTCTTGGGTTCCATCGCATAAGAGCGTTGGGCATCGCGGAACTGGATGGCATCCAGCGGGTTGTTCCTTCAAGAATTCGAAAGGAACACATCATGGAAATGAATATGCTTTCCCTCTCCGGATTTGGTGGCGTCATTGTCCTTGCCCTCGATATCTGGGCACTGGTTTCGATCCTCGGATCAAGCGCTTCGACCGGGCGCAAGGTGCTTTGGGTTCTGCTGGTGTTCTTCCTGCCGATCATCGGTTTCCTGATCTGGCTCATCGCTGGGCCACGTTCGTCTGCCCGTCGCGTTTGACTGGCCCCTTTACGGCCAGGCTTGAACGTTCTTGGTCAGACCATTTCTTGGGGTATGCCCGGCACCTCTGTGGCATCCTTTTCCGCAGCCTCGATGTCAAAGGGCAGAACGAAGCCATCGCGCTTATCAGGGGGCTTGCGGGCATTGTCCAATGCCAGCGCACGCCAGGCCGATACGGCGCGGCCCGGGTCGAAATACCCGTCATGCGCATCCTCCGGCAGCCAGTGACCCATGACCTTGCGGCGCAACCGGCGCACCTGGCCATGGTCGGTCAGAAGCAGGCCCACTTCGGTATCCCAACGCAGGCTGCGACCGTTCAGATTGGCTGACGATACGATCGCAGTGGTATCGTCAAAAAGGGATACCTTGGAATGGATATAGATGATGGGCGCATCGTGCAGCAGCGCCCGGCCATTCTCATTGCCACCGTTCTTCGCGCGGGGTTGCGCCATGCCAGCAATGAACAACCGGCTTCCGAACGCCTTGACCAGAACGCGCAATGCGCGCGCCTGCAGAAACTCGCCAAACCGCGCGTCCAGTCCGATCCGGCGCTCGAACGCGATTTCTTCGGGTGCGCCGGGCAGGGTCAGGATCAGGGACAGTCCGGGATTCTCCCTGGCCCGTCGCGCCAGAAAACGGGCAAACCGCAAGTCTCGAAAATACTGTGTTTCAAGATAGATGAGGCGGCGGGCCCGTTTGGCATAGTGTTCATGCGCCGTCGCGATCTCCTCGACCAACGGGGCGGGGCCGAACCGAAACCAGTTGTACTCGCGCGGCCGCGACAAGGTCCGCAACAACCGCCGGTGCCATTGGGGCGTCTTCAACCCCGCCGTCACATCGAGGAACGTTTCCAGATGCGACTGCGCTTCGGCCACGGCAGGGCCGGTCAGGCTGAGTTGGACGTCGTGCCACGTCTCCTCCGCACTCTGGTCGTGGCGTAGCGTGTCAAAGCGCCGTTCATCCAGATCAAGACCGCCAAGATAGAGATTCCTGCGGTCGAAGACCGCCAGTTTCTGATGATGCGTGGCAGGAAAAAGCTCGGGGATCGGCCACAATCTGGGGCGGACGTGCCCATCCCCCGATATCATAAGATGTCTGGCCAGGCCGGGCATTTCCTTGATTGCAGTAGCGCGTTCAGGCCCCGTCCTGCGGTTCAGCCAGCGCGCGGCCCTGAACTGACGATGCAGGATCGCAGGCCAGAAAAAGATACGCGGCACAAGCCCTGTCCGCGCCGGATGTAAACCGGCGATGACGTGCAGCCGGTCGCCCGCACCGGCAAGTTCGGCCGCAGCGATCAGGCGCCTGACTGACCGCCAGGTGCCCCGGTGCAGGGTCGGGCGTGCCACAGGATCAAAATCGGAGATGACGATGTTCAGCGAAACACCGCGCGCCAAAGTGTGAATGATCAGGTCGAACCACGTTTTTGCAACGCCTTTTGCCACCTTCGATCTGACTTTCGTCGTCAGATCGAAGACGCGAAACCCGGCCCATATCTCGGACCGTGCATTCATGAATGCACGCTCGAGAACAGGATAGGCCTGATCCGCGGTCAGCAGCACATCGAAATCTGGCACCGCATGGTACTTGAAGCTCTGAACCATGATGTAACGTCTACGCTCTCGTCCTACGAGGTTAAACGTGGCCGTCACTCTCCCGGTTCCCCATCGGATTGATCCCCGGTCGCATTTCGGTGGCCCTCGTCGGGAAGGGGGCTTAGCTCGAACTCGACGCTCAGGTCGTAATACCCTTCGCCGCGTTCGCGCGTGACGGACCCGCCAAGCTGCATGGCGAAGGCCGAGACAAGCTGGGTACCAAGCCCGACACGCTGCGTATCGCCGGCCGGTTCATTGGTCCCGTCAACCGTGTTGCGCAAGCGGACCAGTGCGCGCCTCCGACAGGCGGACGAGGCTTGCATCAAGCTTCGCGGCATCATCCGGCGTAATCCGGATATCGGCAAAATCGGTCTGAACGCGCGACCGCATTCATGGTTTCGCCCACAAGTGCGGTTTCGGACCTTGCCCGCGCTTCGTTGACACGTGCGATCGACCGCTCAACGGAAATTGCGGTAAGCGGCAGCAGGACAGCGGAAAGAAGAAATGCGATCTGGAACCCGAGCCGTTTTGTGAACCGGCCGGCCGCTGTGTCTTGACTTATGCCGCCTGCATTCCGGACGCATTGACAACCGCTATCATTGCGGCATCCGCGCCAGAGATTGGATCTTCGCCCTCGGCCAGACCGAGCAGATCGCACAGCCGGGCGCGCGCACGGTTGACGCGGCTCTTGACGGTGCCCACGGCCACCCCGGTCATCTCGGCGACATCCTCGTAGGCGAACCCCAGCCCTCCGGCCAGGATAAGAACCTCACGGTGTTCCGGCGAAAG
>JAUIDM010000361.1 GCA_030428915.1 Alphaproteobacteria bacterium
CTTTGGGCGGCGACCTTGAAAGCCTTCGCTCGCGACTTGCAGGCGCTGGCGTGGCTCTCGCCTCTGACGTTCGGCCGAGCGTATTCAGCGCAGCAGTAGAGTATCGCCGGATGAACAATGCGGGGCACACGGCTCTGTCGATCGGCGCCATCGCGGTCGCGCTGGCCGGCCTCGCATATTCGCTTTCGCGGATCACCGCCGAATTCCGCGCACGCAATGTGTCTGAAGGTTTTGTAAAACTGCTGTTTATTGCCGCATCATTTGTCGCGGTTCTGACGACGTTCGGCATCGTGGCCTCGCTCGTGGTCGAATCCATCCATTTCTTCCAGCTTTATCCGGTCAAGGATTTCCTGTTCAGCCTGACCTGGAACCCGCAGTTCCGCGGTGGGTCGGATCTTGGCATATGGCCACTTCTCTGGGGTACGCTTTACGTCTCCTTCGTCGCACTTCTTTTTGCGGTGCCCGTCGGCCTCATGAGTGCGATCTACCTTTCCGAATACGCGTCAAAGCGGGTGCGTTCCGTCGTAAAACCCGCAATCGAGATCCTCGCAGGCATCCCGACCATCGTCTACGGCCTCTTCGCCCTGATCACCGTCGGTCCTTTTCTGCGCGACTATTTTGCGCAACCGCTCGGGCTCGGGACGTCGTCATCCTCGGTACTCACGGCAGGCCTCGTAATGGGGATCATGCTGATACCTTTTGTTTCGTCGCTCTCCGATGACATCATCAACGCCGTTCCGCAGGCAATGCGCGACGGTTCCTTCGGGCTGGGTGCGACGCATTCAGAGACGGTCCGCCAGGTTATCCTGCCGGCAGCATTGCCCGGGATCGTCGGCGCAATCCTTCTGGCAGCGAGCCGGGCCATCGGCGAAACCATGATCGTCGTGATGGGGGCGGGGGCTGCCGCGAAGCTCAGCCTTAATCCGCTGGAGGCGATGACCACAATCACCGTCAAGATCGTCAGCCAGTTGACCGGCGACACCGAATTCGCGTCCCCCGAGACACTCGTCGCCTTTGCCCTCGGCATGATGCTGTTCATCTTCACGCTTGGACTCAACGTCGTCGCGCTCTTCGTCGTGCGCAAATACCGGGAGCAGTACGAATGACCGACGCCGCCATCCATCCGGCACAGCGTTCCGGATCGCTGCTCAGTCAAGACGCGCGTACGCGCCGACGCAATGCCGCTGAACGCCGGTTCCGCCTGTATGGTCAAGTCGCCATTGGCATCGCGATCATGGCGCTTGTCATCTTGCTCGCCTCGGTGCTGGGCAACGGCCTCAGCGCTTTCCGCCAGACCTTCATCGCCGTGCCGGTGACGCTGGACGCGGCGGTGCTGGACAAGAAGGGGAACCGCGATCCGGATGACCTCAAGAAGGTCACGACGATCGGGTATTCCAAGCTTCTGGTTAACAGCCTGACGCAGATGATTGGAGATCGGGGCATCGTTGTCGAGGATCTCGCCGACTCTGACATCAAGGACATGATTTCGGACGATGCCGCCGCCCAGATCCGCGACAGGGTGCTCGCAAATCCCGAACTCATCGGCCAGACGGTCAATCTCAAGGTGCTCGCAAATGGGCGGATTGACGGCTATCTCAAGGGCCGCGTGTCGATGGAGAGTGCAGAGCGGGACAGCAATGTTTCGGTCAAACAGCTTCTTTTGACCGACGAGTTGATGGCACGGGGTCTGATCGGCAAATCGTTCAACTGGGGATTCATCACCGCCCCCGACGCATCCGAGCTGCGACCGGAAGCCGCCGGACTTGGAGTGGCGATCCTCGGATCGGCCTACATGATGATCGTTGTGCTGGTGCTGTCGCTGCCCATCGGCGTTGCGGCCTCCATCTATCTGGAGGAATTCGCGCCAAAGAACCGCTGGACCGACCTGATCGAGGTGAACATCTCGAACCTTGCCGCTGTGCCGTCCATCGTTTTCGGCATCCTCGGACTTGCCATATTCATCAATTTCGCCGGACTGCCACAATCCGCGCCGATCGTCGGCGGCCTGGTTCTGACGCTGATGACGCTGCCGACAATCATCATTTCGACGCGGGCGGCGATCAAGGCGGTGCCACCCTCGATCCGCGACGCGGCCCTTGGCATTGGCGCCTCGAAGATGCAGACCGTGTTCCATCACGTCCTGCCGCTCGCGATGCCGGGCATCCTGACCGGGACGATCATCGGACTGGCGCAAGCGCTTGGTGAAACGGCACCGCTTCTGCTGATCGGAATGGTGGCCTTCGTGCGCGACTTCCCGGCCGCACCGCCAGAGGGGCTCTTCGACCCCGCCGCCGCGCTGCCGGTTCAGGTCTATAACTGGACCCAACGCGCCGACCCGGCCTTTGTCGAACGGGCCGCGGGCGCCATCATCGTCCTTCTCATCTTCCTTCTCGCCATGAATGCCGTCGCGATCCTTCTGCGGCGCAAGTTCGAACGGCGCTGGTAAAAATGGCGGAGACTGCCAAAATGAACGTCATGCGACAGACAGACGAAACCACGGCCACGACCGAGATCAAGATCGCCGCAAAGGGCGTACAGGTCTATTACGGTGATACCCACGCGATCAAGGATGTTGACGTTGATATCGCCGACCGTACTGTCACCGCCTTCATCGGCCCGTCGGGCTGCGGCAAGTCGACGTTTCTGCGTTGCCTCAACCGGATGAACGATACGATCGACATCTGCCGGATTGAGGGCAAGATCACGATGGATGGCGAGGATATCTACGACAAGCGGGTCGATCCGGTCCAGCTTCGCGCGAAGGTGGGCATGGTCTTTCAAAAGCCGAACCCGTTCCCGAAATCGATCTATGACAATGTGGCCTATGGTCCCCGCATCCACGGGCTGGCGCGCAACAAGGCCGAACTGGACGAGATCGTCGAGAAATCGCTGCGCCGCGCCGCGCTCTGGGGTGAGGTGAAGGACCGCCTGACTGCGCCCGGCACGGGCCTGTCGGGCGGCCAGCAGCAGCGTCTTTGCATCGCGCGCGCGGTCGCGACCTCTCCGGAAGTTCTGCTGATGGACGAGCCGTGCTCGGCGCTCGACCCGATCGCAACGGCGCAAGTGGAGGAACTGATCGACGAACTGCGCTCGCGCTTTGCCGTTGTGATCGTCACCCATTCGATGCAGCAGGCCGCACGGGTCAGCCAGAAGACCGCGTTCTTCCACCTTGGAAACCTTGTGGAGTTCGACGCAACCGACCGGATCTTCACCAACCCCCGCGATCCACGCACGGAAAGCTACATCACCGGCCGGATTGGCTGAGGAGGCTCTTATGAACGAACAACACATTCTGCGCGCCTTCGACCGAGACCTGGAAGCGATCCAGGCGATGGTGATGAAGATGGGCGGCATGGTCGAGGCCGCGATCCTCGACGCGGCCCAGGCGCTGGAGACACGCGATGAGGAACTGGCCGCCAAGGTCCGTACCGGCGACAAGGCCGTCGACGCGCTGGAGGAACAGATCAACGAAGAGGTCGCACGGCTGATCGCGCTGCGTGCGCCGACGGCATCGGATCTGAGGACAGTCCTGACCGTGCTGAAGGTCGCCGCCAGTCTCGAGCGGGTTGGCGATTTTGCCAAGAACATGGCAAAACGCTCGGACGTGCTTGGCCAGATGACGCCGATCGGCGGGGCAGGCGGATCGCTCCGGCGCATGTCCAAGGCTGTGGTCGGCATGATCTCCGACGCGCTGGACGCCTATACCGGCCGCGACGTGGCACTCGCCGAGGACGTGCGCAATCGTGATCGCGAAGTCGACCAGATGTACAATGCGCTGTTTCGCGAGTTCCTGACCCATATGATGGAAGACCCGCGCAACATCACGGCCTGCATGCATCTGCATTTCATTGCGAAAAACATCGAGCGCATGGGCGATCACGCGACGACCATTGCCGAACAGGTCATCTATCTTGTGACCGGACAGATGCCGGACGAAAGCAGGCCGAAGGCGGACAGCGTGACGACGATCGGCGTGGAGGGCGTCTGACATGGCCGCGCCGAACGTTTTGGTGGTCGAGGACGAACCCGCGCAACGCGAGGTCCTGACCTACAATCTGGA
>JAUIDM010000362.1 GCA_030428915.1 Alphaproteobacteria bacterium
CGGGACCGACTTTTCGCCCGCAGCCAGCGCATCGAGGTCGCCCGACGACGCGATCAGTTTCGGGGCGACGCCTGCATGTTCGGACTTGGCTTTCAATAGCACGCGCAGAAGGTCGGCCAGCGCCGTGTTGACCTGCAATTGTTCGCGGCTGGTATCGGGCTTGGGGTAATCCTCGGGTTTTACGGCCATCCCGGCTTGCACCGCTGCGAGAATGCCCTCGGCGATATCGGCCTTGCGGCCCTCGCGCAACAGCAGGCGCGACCGGCCGAGTTCCTCGACGGTCGACGGCTTGGTGGAGGCCAATTCCAGAAGCGCGTCGTCCTTGAAGACCCGGCTGCGCGGCACGTTCCGCGTCTGGGCATACTCTTCGCGGAAGCGGGCAAGCTCGCGCACGATGGACAGGAACCGACCCGAATTGGTCCGCGTCTTGACCCGCATCCAGGCCTCTTCGGGGCGGTTGGTATAGGTCTCGGGATCGAGAAGCACCGCCTCTTCCTCCTCCACCCATTGCTGGCGTCCGGTGCGCTTCAATTCCTTGGCCAGAAATTCATAGATCACCCTGAGGTGGGTGACATCTGCGATGGCGTAAGTCTTCTGCGCTTCGCTGAGCGGACGGCGGGACCAGTCGGTGAACCGCGATGTCTTGTCAAGCGACTGTTTGGCTATCTTGCGTACGAGCGTTTCATACCCCACCTGATCGCCGAAGCCGCAGACCATTGCGGCGATCTGGGTGTCAAAAAGAGGCTCGGGAAAGACGTTACCCTCGACAAAGAAGATTTCCAGATCCTGCCGGGCTGCGTGAAAGACCTTCACCGTGTCTTTGTGGCGGAAAAGGTCGTAGAGCGGGTCCAGTGAGAGGCCACTCGCCAGAGGATCGACCAGAACCGCCTCGCCCTCCTCACCGGGGAGCGCAAGCTGCACGAGGCACAACTTGGAGTAGTAGGTCCGTTCGCGAAGGAACTCGGTATCGACGGTAACATAGGGGCCTGCCTTGGCTTTGTCACAGAAGCTGGCAAGCTCTTGGGTCGTTGTAATCGTTCGCATTCACTATCCGTCAAGGCCGCGGGGTCATCCCGCCATTCGCGCTTCATAGGACAGGACGGGGGGATTGGAAAGGTCGCATTTTCCCTGCCCCGAATGGACAGCGCCCCGATCACCAATCCGTGGTCAATCCAGCAGTACGGGCGTCCTGTCGCCTGACGCGAAACGCCTGAGGACTGCCGGGTAAAGCCGGTGTTCCTGCCGCAACACCCGTGCGGCGAGGGTCTCGGCCGTATCGCCCGGTTCGATTGTCACACGTGCCTGCCCAAGGATCGGTCCGTCATCGAGCACCGGTGTCACCTCATGCACCGTGCAACCCGCTTCCGCATCGCCGGCATCGAGCGCGCGCTGATGGGTCTGAAGGCCGGGATATTTCGGCAGGAGAGAGGGGTGGATGTTCAGCATCCGTCCCTCGAACCGTTCGACAAAACCGGGCGTGAGGACCCTCATAAAGCCCGCCAAACACAGAATGTCCGGGGCGGCGGCGAGGATCGGTTTCAGAAACTCTGCCTCGAAAGCCACGCGGTCCTTGCCGTAAGGCCGGTGATCAACGGCGGCGGTCGGAATGCCCAACGCGGCGGCTTTTTTCAGACCGCCCGCCTCAGGGTCATTCGAAGCGACGAGCACCGGCCGCGCGGGATGGTCGCCCACCATGCTTTCCGCAAGCGTCATCATGTTGGATCCGCCACCGGAAATCAGGATCGCGACACGCTTCAAAGCAGGCGACCCCGATAGGCAACCCCCTGCCCTTTGGTCACATGGCCCAGCGCATGCACCGTCTCGCCCTCCCCCTCCAAAAGCAGCCGGATATCGGCGGCGCGGTCGGCGGCAACGACGACGATCATGCCGATACCGGAGTTGAAGGTCTTCAGAAGCTCCGCTTCGGCCATCCCCGCCGTCTCGGCCAGCCAGCGGAAGACCGGTGGCAGATCCCAGGCGCCAAGGTCGATCTCGGCGCCCAGCCCTTCGGGCAGGACGCGCGGCAGGTTCTCCGTCAGGCCGCCGCCCGTGATATGAGCGAGCGCGTGAACCCCTCCGGCACGAACCGCCGCCAAGGCTTGTGTCACATAGAGCCGCGTGGGTGCCAGCAGTTCCTCGCCCAAACTCGCCGATCCGAAGGGCGCCTTTGCGTCCCAGCCGAGCCCCGACATCTCCACCACCTTGCGGACGAAGGAATAGCCGTTGGAATGGACCCCGTTCGAGGCAAGACCGAGCAGCACATCGCCTTCTTCCACCCCCACAGGAAGGTCCTGCCCACGCTCCATCGCGCCGACAGCGAACCCGGCTAGATCGAAATCGCCCGAATGGTACATTCCGGGCATCTCGGCCGTCTCGCCACCGATCAGGGCACAGCCCGACTGGGCGCACCCTGTCGCAATGCCTTCGATGATGCGGGCGGCCTGATCGACGTCGAGCTTCCCGGTCGCGAAATAGTCAAGAAAGAAAAGCGGCTCCGCACCCTGGCAGACAAGGTCGTTCACGCACATCGCCACAAGGTCTATGCCAATCGTGTCGACATTGCCGGTATCGATGGCGATGCGAAGTTTCGTGCCCACCCCGTCAGTCGCGGCAACCAGAACCGGATCGGTATAACCCGCCGCCTTGAGATCGAAGAGCGCGCCGAAGCCGCCAAGGCCCGACATCGTGCCGGTGCGCGCCGTGCGTTTGGCAGCAGGCTTGATCCTTTCGACCAGCGCGTTGCCCGCGTCGATATCGACGCCCGCATCGGCATAGGTCAGGCCGTTCTTGATAGTCATGGCGATCCCCCGGAATCCGTCGCCGCCGCGATACAAGAAACCGCCAGCGGGGGCAACGCGCGATCAGCGCAGACCACGCCTCCGGACCGTTTGTCTGGCCCCGAAACCGAAGAAATACCGCGATATCGGCAGAGCGAAGGCAACAAACACGAAAAGCACGACCCCCATGACCGCGACCCCATCAGGTTCCTCCGCCAGAAAGTCCTGCATCGAGAGCCACAGGAGCAGAGCGAGTAGCGTGCCCTGAAGTGCCGCGAACCACCCGGCAAAACGCCATGCCTCAGGCATCGCAGGGTCCCGGCCGGTATGGCGTCCGAAGCTGATGCCTGCCGCAAGGGCCGGAACAAGAAGCGAAACGAGCAGACACGTCAGATAGAATGCCAGTGTTCCGGATCGGAACATGATGCTGCTCAAAAAAATCAGAAGAGCTTCCGTCGAGATCCACACCAGTCCGTAAACAACGGTCACCCGCAACAACCCCGGCATCGCCCCCCTCCTGCATGCGACCACTTAGTCATGCCATGCCGCCGTCGTAAAGACGTTGACCCTGCCTGCGACGCGGCTTAGTGAAACGACAGGCCGGGCCTGTAGCTCAATTGGTTAGAGCAGGGCGCTCATAACGCCTTGGTTGGGGGTTCGAGTCCCTCCGGGCCTACCAAACCCCGTCATTTCCCGTTTCCTTTCAATTGGTTGCGGGAATTCTTGGCGAACCTGCTAGGGTGGTTCGCCAATTTCTGTTCGCTCTTTACCCCGTGCGAAAGCCTGGCGATTGCGGAATCGGCGAGCCCTTTGCGACCGAAGTCTTCACAATAGCGCTGCGCCTCCGCGAGAGTTATGTGGCCAGACACCGACATGATCTCATGGGCCTGCCCGCCGGATTCGGCGATGCGTCTGCAGATCGCCTTGCGAAGACCGTGGGCGCTGCACAATGGCAACCCTGCCTTGTCGCACCAGTCGCGCATCGCGTTTCCGAGGCCGTCAGGGGACCGCACAGTGCCGTAACTGGTTTGCAGATAGGTGAACACACCTTGCCTGCCCTCCAACACCTCAGCAAGGAACGGGTGAACCGGGATGCTCACCAGAATGCCGTCAGGATTCCTTCGTGTTTTGTTGCGCCGATATTCGAGCCGACCATCCTTGATGTTCTTCGGACCAAGCTGCACCGCATCGCAGCGCGAGGCCCCCGAATAGAGGATAAGTGTCATCGCTAGATGGGGAAGCGTGCCGTGCTCGTGAACTTCGTAATA
>JAUIDM010000363.1 GCA_030428915.1 Alphaproteobacteria bacterium
GCGATGAGGGTCGTGGGGTCATTGCGAAGATGCAGGCCGAATATATTGCGCAGACCAGCATCCAGAGCCTGAAGATCAAACACAACAACGTTCTGGGCTACTTCATCGAGACGACTGCGACCCATGCAGAAAAGATGCTCTCGGCGCCACTGAACGAAACCTTCATCCACCGTCAGACCACGGCCAACCAGGTACGCTTCACCACCGTGCCGCTGTCGGAGATGGAAACAAAGATTCTCAACGCCGGCAACCTGGCGCTGGAGATCGAAAAAAGACTCTACGACGGCCTGAAAGCCATGATTCTGGATGCCTCGGCGCTGATTTCCGGGGCCGCACGGGCGCTGGCCGAGATCGATCTTACCGCCGCCTTCGCCGATCTGGCGCGGGGCGAGGACTGGTGCGAACCTGAGGTGGATGACAGCCGTGCCTTTGAGATCGAGGGCGGTCGCCATCCGGTCGTCGAACGCGCATTAAAGCGGTCGGGTGAACCCTTCATCGCAAACGACTGCCTGCTGACCGACGGCGATACTCCGGCGATCTGGCTTCTGACCGGCCCGAACATGGCCGGTAAGTCGACTTTCCTGCGTCAGAATGCGTTGATTACCCTTCTGGCGCAGGCGGGAAGCTTCGTCCCTGCGCGGCGCGCGCATATCGGCCTTGTCAGCCAGCTTTTCAGCCGGGTCGGCGCGGCCGATGACCTTGCGCGGGGCCGGTCCACCTTCATGGTCGAGATGGTCGAAACGGCGGCGATCCTCAATCAGGCCGACGACCGTGCGCTGGTCATCCTTGACGAAATTGGCCGCGGCACAGCGACCTATGACGGGCTGTCGATTGCCTGGGCGACGCTCGAACACCTGCATGACGTAAACCGCGCCCGCGCCCTGTTCGCCACGCATTACCATGAGATGACGGCGCTGTCGCATAAGCTCGACGGTGTCGAAAACGCCACGGTCGCCGTCAAGGAGTGGGAAGGCGACGTGATATTCTTGCACGAGGTGCGCAAGGGCGCGGCTGACCGCAGCTACGGCGTGCAGGTCGCACGCCTTGCCGGCCTGCCCGCCGCTGTCGTCGAGCGGGCAAAAGTCGTGCTGGACGCGCTGGAAAAAGGCGAACGCGAAGGCGGCACGCGCAAGCACACGCTGATCGACGACCTTCCGCTCTTCAGCGCCGCCCCGGCCACCGCGCCCCGTCCCGTCAAGGGACCGTCAGAACTTGAGGAGCGCCTTGCCGCGCTTCATCCAGACGAAATGACGCCATTGGACGCGCTTGCCGCCCTTTACGAGTTGCGGAGAATTCTGGAGAAGTAAGGCGGGCCTTGCCCCACCTTACTGTAAGGATCACGACTTCGGCGTTGAGGACACGCCCACCTGCGCCGGGCGCAGCAGCCGTTCGTGCAGCATGAAACCTTCGGTCATCACCTGAATGATGTCACCCGCCTTGGTGCCCGGCACCGGCGCTTCAAACATCGCCTGATGGATCTGCGGATCGAAGGTCTCGCCGACCTCGGGCACGACCGGCTGTACGCCATGCTTGCCGAGGATCGTGATCAACTCCTTCATCGTCAGCTCGACACCCTCCACAAGCCCCTTGGCCTGTTCCCGCGTCTCGTCACCCGCCGCATCCAGCGCGCGCTTTAGATTGTCGTAAACGGGCAGCAGGTCGCGGGCGAGTTTTGAGCCGCCATATTGTTCCGCCTCGCGCCGGTCGCGTTCGCCGCGCTTGCGGATGTTCTCCGCATCCGCGAGCGCCCGCATGAAGCGGTCACGCATCTCGTCACGTTCGGCACGCAAGGCCTCAAGCTCGTCGACCATCACTTCGGCCTCGAGCCCCTCGTCACCCATCAGTGCCTGATCCTCGGCAATCTCGTCTTTCTTCATCTCACTCATGGTCTATCCCTTTCGCTCGCCGGAAAGCAGTCGCCCGACAAGCTGCGCCGTGTAGTCAACGATCGGAACGATGCGCCCGTAATTGAGCCGCGTCGGACCGATCACGCCCACGGCGCCGATGATCTTACGGTCAGCGTTCATATAGGGAGACACCACCAGAGAGGAACCCGAAAGTGAGAATAACTTGTTCTCTGACCCGATAAAAATGCGCACACCCTCTCCCGCCTCGGCAAGTTCGAGGAATTCGGCAATGTCGCGCTTGCGCTCCAGGTCGTCAAAGAGGGTGCGTATACGCTCCAGATCGGCCTCATCGGCCTGATCGATCAGGTTCGCACGCCCCCGTACGATCAACCGCTCGTGGGATTCGCCGGGGTTTTCCCAAACCGCCAACCCACTTTCGACAAGCGCATGGGCCGCCGCGTCCAGTTCCTGACGACGACGGGAAATTTCCTGTGTCATATGCGCACGAAGTTCGGACAGCGTGCGGCCTTCGGCGAGTGCGTTCAGGAAATTGGCGGCTTCGCGCATTGATGACGGGGTCTGGCCCGGCGGCGGCGCGAAAACGCGGTTTTCGACGTGGCCATCCGCAAAGACCAACACGACCAAAGCCCTGTCATGACCAAGGCTGACGAACTCGATATGACGGATCGCAGCTTCGTGTTTCGGTGTCAGGACAAGGCTTGCCCCATGTGTGATACCCGAAAGCGCCTGCCCGACCCGGTCGAGCAGGGAAGCGACGCCGGGCTCGTTACCACCTGTGGTCGCATCGATCGCCTCGCGATCCTGCAGCGAAAGGGTTGAGACCTCCATCAGCCCGTCGACGAACATGCGCAGGCCAAGCTGGGTCGGGATGCGGCCAGCTGAGGTATGCGGGCTGTCGAGAAGGCCAAGAAACTCCAGATCCTGCATCACGTTGCGGATCGTCGCGGCAGAGACCTTTTCGCTCATCGTGCGGGTCAGGGTGCGCGAGCCAACCGGATCGCCGCTGTCGAGATAGCCTTCTACCACCCGGCGAAACACCTCGCGCGAGCGGTCGTTCATTTCAGACAGGATTTTCGCTTTGTCGTCCATGGTCACATATATAGGGCAGCCGACAGTAAACGGACCAGTGCGGCCGCCGTCAATCGGGGTTGCATCGCAAGGCGGGGCGCTAGTAACTGGCGGCAACAGCGAGAAAGGACTTTTCATGCGACCCTCAGGCCGGAACCTTGATCAAATGCGCGCCGTCTCCATCGAGACGGGGGTGACGAAACATGCCGAAGGGTCTTGCCTCATCAAATGCGGCGACACGCATGTTCTCTGCACCGCAACCGTGGAAGACAAGGCGCCGTCGTTTCTGAAGGGCACTGGCCTTGGCTGGGTGACGGCCGAATACGGGATGTTGCCGCGCGCCACGAATACCCGCAACCGGCGGGAAGCTGCGGCGGGTAAGCAATCAGGCAGAACGCAAGAAATTCAACGGCTTATCGGACGCGCACTGAGGGCTGGCGTGGACCGGGTGGCGTTGGGCGAGCGTCAGATCGTTGTCGATTGCGATGTGATCCAAGCCGATGGCGGTACGCGTTGTGCCGCTATCACCGGGGGGTGGGTGGCGTTGCGCCTTGCGGTCAACAAGCTGATCAAGGCGGGCGCGGTCACCAGCGATCCGATCGTCGATCACGTCGCTGCCGTTTCCTGCGGCATCTATGCGGGTCAACCGGTCCTGGATCTCGACTATGCCGAGGACAGCGAAGCCGGGACGGATGGCAATTTCATCCTGACCGGGCGTGGGCGCCTGATCGAGGTGCAGATGTCAGCGGAAGGCGCGACCTTTTCCCGTGACGAAATGTCGAAACTGCTGGATCATGCCGAAGTCGGCATCGCGACCCTCGTTGAGGCGCAGAAGGCGGTGATCTGATGCGCAAGTTCTCCGGCAGCCGGCTTCTGGTTGCCACCCATAACAAGGGCAAGCTGGAGGAAATTTCCGCGCTGCTGGCACCTTACGGAATTGCCTGCGTCAGCGCGGCCGAACTCGGTCTGGAAGAGCCGGAAGAGACCGAAACGTCATTCGTCGGCAATGCAAGGATCAAGGCCCATGCTGCGGTGCTGGCAACCGGCCTGCCCGCTTTGGCCGATGACAGCGGAATCGAGGTTGACGGGCTGAACGGTGCGCCGGGT
>JAUIDM010000364.1 GCA_030428915.1 Alphaproteobacteria bacterium
ACCCACGATACCGATCTTTTCCCCCGGATGGATCGTCAGGTTAACCCCGTCCAGCCCGCCTTTCTCGCGGCCATAGGCAAAACTGACATTGTCGAACCGCACCTCACCCGCGATCCGTTCGAGGCTACCCGCACCGGGCGCGTCAGTCAGTGTGTGCGGCGGTGTGAGGGTCCGGATGCCATCCTCCACCTCACCAATGGAGGCATAGATCGACATGAGGGTGAAGCTGACCCAGCCGGTCATCTGCGCGATTCGGATGGAGACGGAGCCAGCTGCGGCAATGTCACCCGCCGTCGCAAAACCGTGCGACCAGAGCCAGAGCGAACCGCCGATCAGCATGAGCGGCAGGAGACCCGCGACCGTCATCAATGCCAGCCGGAACCAGGCCGATAGAATGCCGAAATCAAGCGCGGTATCGCGAAAGCCCGACATCGCGCGAAGCGCGGCCTTATCCTCGTGATCGGCATGGGCGAAGAGTTTGACCGTCTTGATATTGGTGATCGTGTCGACGACCTGTCCCGTCACCATCGCCCGCGCACCGGCCCGCGCCGCGGATTTGCCGCGCACCCGGGGCAGAAACGCACGGATCAGGGCGATATAGACTATGATCCATAGGCCCAGAGCCGCCGCCATGCGTATGTCGATGGTCAGAAGGAACAGCACCGATCCGACCATCGATGCCAAAGCGAAACAAACGGTATTGATCGTCTCGCTCGCCACATCCGTGACAGCACGCGCCGCCTGCATCTGCTTTTGTGCGATGCGGCCCGCAAAATCATTGTCGAAGAATGTGACGGCCTGCCCCATGGTCCAGCGATGCAACCGTGAGAGTACCAGAGGCAATACATTCGGCTGCACGACGATGGAATTCGACGCCGCTGAAAGACCAAAGGCCACAGGCCGCGCCACCAGCAGGAACAGCACAAACCCCAGAAGCAAAGGCCAATGATCGGCAAAGACCGTCGCGGGTGCGGCGGAGGTCGCCAGATCGACCACCGCGCCCAGATACCAGGCCGTCACGACTTCCATCGCGCCAACCACCGACGAGATGATACCCGCGAGGACAAGCGGCCCCCAGGCGCCCGACAGGCACCACAGCAGGAACCGCCCCAGAGTGCGGGGCGGCGGACCTTCGGCAGGTCGGAAGGCGTCGATCATGTCGCCCATCTTCATTCCGCCGCTTCCTTTTCTTCCCCGGTTCCGATGAAGCCGCCAGACTGCCTGTCCCAGAAGCGGGCGTAAAGGCCGCCTTTTGCCAGAAGCTCGGCATGGCTGCCCTCTTCGGCGATCCTGCCGTCGTCCAGAACCACGATCCGGTCCATCCGGGCAATGGTGGAAAGGCGGTGGGCAATGGCGATCACCGTCTTGCCCTCCATGACACCATAGAGCGTCTCCTGGATCGCGGCCTCCACCTCGCTGTCCAGGGCCGATGTCGCCTCGTCCAGCACCAGTATGGGCGCGTCCTTCAGGATCACCCGTGCCAGGGCCACCCGCTGCCTCTGCCCGCCCGAAAGTTTCACACCGCGTTCGCCCACCTGCGCGTCATAGCCCTTGCGCCCCTCGGGATCGGTCAGGTCCATGATGAAATCATGCGCCTCCGCCCGCCTTGCGGCCTCGATCATCTCGGCCTCGCCCGCATCGGGGCGGCCGTAAAGGATATTGTCGCGCACCGAGCGGTGCAGAAGCGAAGAATCCTGTTGAACCATGCCGATCTGCCGCCTCAGGCTGTCCTGGGTGACATCAGCGATATTCTGACCATCAATCAGGATACGACCGCCCTCGGCATCGTAAAAGCGCAGCATCAGCTTCACCAAGGTCGTCTTGCCCGAACCCGAACGTCCCACAAGCCCGATCTTTTCGCCCGGCTGGACGGTGAGGTCGACACACGCCAAACCGCCCGAACCGCGCCCATAATGGTGGGAGAGAGAGTGAATCTCGATCCGGCCCGCCGTGAATTCCAGCGGCTTCGCCCCGGCTTTGTCCACCAGTGCAATCGGCTGGGCAATTGTCTCCATGCCCTCGCGCACGATGCCCAGGGCCTGCACGATGTTGGACGTCGCCCACATGATCCAATACGTCATGTTGGACAGTCGCAGCACCAGCGCGCTCGCCGCCGCAACCAGCCCGATGGTCGCCTGTCCGTGATACCAAAGCCAAAGTGCAAGGCCGATGACCGAGACGATGAGAAACCCGTTAAGGATCGTCAGCATCAGATCCATTGCCGTGATCAACCGCATTTCCTTCTGGAAGGTCTTGCGCGCGGTCTCGATCGCCTCGCCGGCATAGACCATCTCTCGGTCATGATGGGCGAACATCTTGACCGAATGAATATTGGTGTAGCTGTCCACGACCCGTCCCGTGACGGCAGAACGGGCGTCAGACGCGGCGGTGGAGGCGGGGCCGACCCGCCTCACCGTCCAGCGAAGCAGCATGAAGTAGAGCGCGATCCAGATCAGCATAGGCGCGGCGAGGCGAAGATCGGCACTCGACAGGATCGCCAGCGCCCCGATCAGCGTGGTGACCGCGAAGGCCACCGCATCGAAGGTCTGGAACGCCGCGTCGCCTGCGGCGGGCGGGGTCTGCATGATACGGTTGGCGATGCGCCCGGCAAAATCGTTTTCGAACCAGCCAACCGGCTGGCGCAGGACATGCCGGTGCGAGCGCCAGCGGATGACGGTGCCGAAATTGGGCAGGATCGTATTGTTCAGAAGCGCCACGTCGATCCCGGCGAGGATTGGGCGGACAAGAAGTACGATCAGCGCGGCAAGTATAAATTCGGTCCCGTGTGCGTCCCAGACCTCGGCCGGGCTGCCACCATTGAGAAGATCGACAAGGCGGCCGACATACCAGATCAGTGTGATTTCCATTACCGCGACCAGCGTGTTGAACAGCGCGGTGACCGCGAACACCGCGCGGAACGGTTTCGCATAATCCATAAGGAAGGGCAGCAGGCGCTGGGGCGGTGCGTCCTTTTCCTCATAGGACATATAAGGATCGACGAGATTTTCAAAGAAACGAAACATGGAAGGGGTCCGTCAACGGGCATTATGGGCAAAGGCGGTGCGTCGCGGAACCGCCACTACGGGTTTCGGTCCGGCTCAGCCGAGCGGTCGAAACATCCCGTATCTCATTGTGCACCCTCCATCTGGATCTCCCCGGAGATAGCGCAAACGATGCTGTCTGTCACGCCCGCGATTGTACCCGTCGCGGGCAGCAGCCGATCGGTACAATCCCGCTGATCGGTCCGCGAATCTGTTGCCGGGGAGCGGGTTGGATCAAAGAAGAATGGTGCCGCTGAAGGGACTCGAACCCCCGACCCCATCATTACGAATGACGTGCTCTACCAGCTGAGCTACAGCGGCATTCTTCTCTGTCAGCGCGGCGGAGGTTGATGGCTTCTGCCGCGCGGTGGCGGGCTGATAACATCATCATGCGGGGCTGTGTAGCCCTAATTTCGCGCTTTCTGCCCCAGTTCTTCATCGAGGATCAGATCCGCATCCGACGGGTCCGCATTTTCTGTATCGACGACGACCGCCGTATCATCTTCTGCCGTGCCGGGACGGCCGACGATAAGGGGCAGCATATCCGCGCCGTTCGGCATCGTGACGGCCGCTCCGGGCGCTTCACGCCAACTCAGTGTGTCAAAGCCGTTGCAGTTTCCGCATGCAGGCGCCCATTCGGCGTGGATGCTCTGGCATTTGTCGCAGATCCATTGCGGCCCCCGACTGGCGGTTAGCGCCCGGGTCAGCCAGCCGCGCACGAGCGCGTCATCTTCGCCCTCGCCTCGGGCGATTGCCGCCATGATGGTCAGGCTGCGCGCGGTGGGGTGGGTTTCGGCCAGATCGCCGAGCGCGCGGCGCGCCGCCGGGAAATCCTCTGCCGCGATCAGAAGTTCGGCCTTAAGGAGCTTCGATTCCTCGTGATCAGGCGCGGCCGAGAGCAGCGTCTGGAAGCGCTTAAGCCTTTCGGCGGGGCTTTCATCCGGCGCGATGAGCGCGAATGCGGCGGCAAGGTCGGGATGAGGCTGTGCCGACCAGGCTTTC
>JAUIDM010000015.1 GCA_030428915.1 Alphaproteobacteria bacterium
AATAGCTCCCCTGCAACAGCCGCGCCCCGAGGCCCGCGACGGCACCAGACGGAAGCTCGGCGACGATCGTGCCGACGACGGCGGCGGCAACGGCCACCTTCAGCGAGGCGAAGAGATAGGGCATGGATGCGGGAAGGCGGAGCTTCCAGAAGGTCTGGCTATTCGACGCATTGTAGGTCGACAAGAGATCAAGCTGCATCCCGTCGGGACTGCGCAAGCCTTTCACCATGCCGACAACGACCGGGAAGAAGGTCAGATAAGCCGCGATCACCGCCTTGGAAAAGAGGGGCGGCACGTTCAGGGGCGGCCCGCCCAGCACGACGATCACCATTGGCGCGATGGCCAGGATCGGCACCGTCTGGCTGGCAATCGCCCAGGGCATCACGCTCATATCCATCGCCTTGTCATGGACGATCCCCACGGCCAGCACCACACCCAGCCCGGTGCCAATGGCAAAGCCCAGCATCGTGGCCGAGAAGGTGATCCATCCATGATAGACAAGGCTGCGCTTCGAAGTCACCTTCTGCCCCGCCACTCCCTGCCAGAGGCCCAAAGCCACCTGATGCGGCGCGGGCAGAACGGGTCGCTCTTGCGCCATCGTGTCAGCGACCATCTCCCCGAACGAAATCTCCACCCCGGCGCGGGCTGCCTGATCATAGCTCCACTGGCTGTTCAGCCAGACCGTCGCCCCATACCAGAGCGCGACAATGGCAGCGACCACCGTCAGGATAGGCAGAAGCGACCTCATGCCGCCCTCCCCTTCACCTGTTTGCAAATATCCTCGGGGGGAGTCCCCGACCCGGTCGGGGACCGGGGGGCAGACAGCCCCCCGTCGGCGGCTGCGGTCGTCCCGACGCCTGCCATACGCCTGCCATACGTTTTGCCGACGCTCGGCAGACGGGGTTCAGACCTCATCGCCATGCCCCGCCCGAAGCCCCTCACGCACCCGGTGCGCGATCTCGATGAACTCCTTCGAGTCCCGAATATCGAGCGGCCGCTCCCGCGGTAACGTCGACTCGATCACATCGGTGATCCGCCCCGGACGGGGGCTCATCACCACGATCTTCGTGGAAAGATAGACCGCCTCGGGGATCGAATGGGTGACGAAGCCGATGGTCTTTTCCGTCCGCGCCCAGAGCTTAAGGAGCTCCTCGTTCAGCTTGTCCCGCACGATCTCATCGAGCGCGCCGAAAGGCTCGTCCATCAGGAGGATATCGGCATCGAAGGCCAGCGCCCGGGCGATGGAGGCCCGCTGCTGCATGCCGCCCGAAAGCTGCCAGGGGAACTTCTTGCCAAAGCCCTCCAGATCGACAAGCGCCAGAACCTTCTCCACCCGCGCCGCCTGCTCGGCCTTGGAGAATCCCATGATTTCAAGCGGAAGCCGGATATTCCCGGCAATCGTCCGCCAAGGGTAAAGCCCTGCGGCCTGAAACACATAGCCATAGGCCCGCGCCCGCCGCGCGGCGTCGGGATCCATGCCGTTGACGGTCAGCGTCCCTTCCGTCGGATGCTCCAATGCCGCGATGGCGCGCAGGAAGGTGGTCTTGCCGCAGCCCGACGGACCGATAAAGGATACGAAATCCCCCTTCTCGACGGTCAGGTTCACATCCTTCAGGGCATGGACCGGGCCATCATTCGTCTGGAACGTCAGCCCCAGCCCCTTGGCTTCGATTACTAGCGCCGATTGTGCGTGGGTATCCTTCATTCTTTACCGCCTCTGATCAGGCGCCAGGCGCTGATCACCTCTTCGACCAGCAGGTCGATATCCCGCTCCTGTGTGGCGTAGCAGATCACCGAGATCCGCATGATCTGCCGCCCCCGCCATTCCCCATGCGTCGGATAGACAAGGCCGCGTTTTTGTACCGCTGCCAATACCTTACGGGTCAGGCCATCGCCCTCCGTCCCCTCGCCGAAGGTCACGGCGACTTGGTTGCAATGGATCTCGTTCAGGACGCTGATCCCCGGTTCGGCGGCCAGCCGCTCGGCCGCGCGGGCCGCCAGCGCACAATGCCGTGCCACCATCTCGCGCAGCCCCTTGCGGCCAAGATGGCGCAGGATCGCGTAGCTCGGCACGCCGCGCGCGCGGCGCGAGAGTTCGGGGGTGGAATCCGACGGCTCCCACTGCTCGCCCACCTCGGGCAGATAGGCCCCCCGCGCCGTCATAGCGCGCACCAAAGGCGCCCGGTCGCGGCAGATCACCATGCCGGCATCGAAGGGCGCGTTCAGCCATTTGTGCAGGTCCACCGCCCAGCTGTCGGCCAGTTGCACGCCCCTCAGCCGGCCCGCAAGGTCCGGCACGGCGGCGAGCCAAAGACCGAAGGCGCCGTCCACATGGACCCAGCCACCATTGGCACGGACGGCGGGGATGATCGCCTCGAACGGGTCGAAGGCGCCCGAATTGATCTGGCCCGCCTGAAGCACCACGAGCGCCGGGCGCGTGCAGCGCGCGATGGCCTCGGAAAAGGCCAATGGGTCGATCCGCCCCTGGTCGTCGGTCGCGACGCGAATGGCCCGCCCTGCCCCGAAGCCTGCATAGCGGAGCGCGGCAAACGGGGCGGAATGCGCGTGCTCGCCGATCAGGACCGGGATTTCCGGCGCACCGAACAGCCCCTTGACCTCCACATCCCAACCCTGCGCGGACAGGAGCGCGTTCCGTGCCGCCATGATCGCGACCATGTTGGCGACCGATGCACCCGTCACCAGCCCCGCGCCGCTCTCCGTTGGCAGGCCGAGCATGTCGATGGTCCAGTCGCAGACCGCGCGTTCCATCGCCGTCATCGCCGGTGTCTCGAAGGCCGAGCCGCAATTCTGCCCCCAGGCCGAGACCATCATGTCCGCCGCGACACCGACCGGATGCGAGCCGCCAAGGACGTAGCCATAGAAATTGGGCGATCCCATGCGGTTGAGACCGTCCACGGCATCCCGCCCGATCGTGTCGATGACCTCGGCGGCAGCCAGGCCATCCTCCGCCAGCGGCGTGCGGAACCGCCGCATCATCTCGGGCACATCGGCCGCAGGGGGCACGCGCGCGCCTTCCATGCTGTCGCGGAACCGCACGGCATGGCCAAGCGCGATCTCCATCGCGTCGCGTTCGCCCGGCGCGAGACCCGCCACGCGTCAGACCCCGCTTGCCGGAATGCCCGACCGCTGGACGGGACGCGGGGAGGTCAGTTCCTTCCACGAGGACAGCGCCTTGTTGACCGGGTTGTTGGCCTCGCGGCGGACAAACTCGCCGTGGCCCTCCTTCGTGTCGACCTTGCCGTCGTTCACCGCTACGATGCCACGGGTCAACGTGTAGCGCGGCAGGCCCTTGACCTCGTGGCCCTCGAAGACGTTGTAGTCGATCGCCGATTGCTGGGTCTTGGCGCTGATCGTCTTGGTCCGCTCCGGGTCCCAGACCACCAGATCGGCATCCGCCCCGACAAGCACCGCGCCCTTTTTCGGATAGCAATTCAATATCTTGGCGATGTTTGTTGAGGTGACCGCAACGAATTCGTTGGGCGTCAGGCGGCCGGTATTCACCCCATGCGTCCAGAGCATCGGCATCCGATCCTCAAGGCCCCCCGTCCCGTTCGGGATCTTGGTGAAATCGCCGACGCCGAAGCGCTTCTGCTCCGTCGTGAAGGCGCAGTGATCGGTGGCCACGACCGAGAGCGAGCCCGACATGAGCCCGGCCCAGAGACTGTCCTGATGCTGCTTGTTGCGGAAGGGCGGGCTCATCACCCGGCGGGCAGCATGGTCCCAGTCCTTGTTGAAATACTCGCTCTCATCCAGCGTCAGGTGCTGGATCAAGGGTTCGCCCCAGACCCGCTTGCCCTGCATCCGCGCCCGCCGGATCGCCTCGTGGCTTTCCTCGCAGGAGGTATGGACGACGTAAAGCGGCACGCCCGCCATATCGGCGATCATGATCGCGCGGTTCGTCGCCTCGCCCTCGACCTGCGGCGGGCGGGAATAGGCATGCGCCTCGGGCCCGGTATTGCCCTCCTCCATGAGCTTCCTCTGCAACTCCGCCACCACATCGCCGTTCTCGGCATGAACAAGGGCGATGCCGCCCAGCTCGGCAAGCCGCTTGAACGAGGCATACATCTCATCGTCATTGACCATGAGCGCGCCTTTATAGGCCATGAAATGCTTGAAGGTGGTGATGCCTTCCTTCTCGATCACACTCTTCATCTCATTGAAGACCTGCTCGCCCCACCAGGTCACGGCCATGTGGTAGCTGTAATCGCAATTGGCGCGCCCAGACTTGTTGTGCCACATCTGAAGGGCGTCATGCAGGCCTTGCCCCGGCGCGGGCAAAGCGAAGTCGACGACCATCGTGGTGCCGCCCGCCAGCGCCGCGCGGGTGCCGGATTCGAAATCGTCGGTGGAATAGGTGCCCATGAAGGGCATCTCCAGATGCGTATGCGGATCGATCCCCCCCGGCATGACATAGCAGCCGGTCGCATCGAGCACCTTGTCACCTTTCAGGTTCTCGCCGATCTGGGCGATCTTCCCGCCCTCGATCAGCACGTCGGCCTTGTAGGTCAGATCGGCGGTGACGATGGTGCCGTTCTTGATGACTGTGGTCATATCATTCCTCCTCAACGAATGCTCCGACCGTCCACTCTCGTTGGTCAGGATTATCCCTTGCTGCTTCTTGAAGCGGTTGCAGTTGCTCCATAATATCGAACTCAGGGAGTTTCTTGACGACACAGGCGCGGCACAGAGTCACCCACGACGAAATCTCCGGATGGTCGTCGTGGCCGCAACTCATACCAAACTGGCCGTCCGAATACCTCCATACATAGAGAATTGCTCTCTCGTTCTCCGCGACGTGTCGGCAGGCAATGTCGAACGTCGTGTGTTCATGGCTCACCCCACAACCTCCGCCGTCTCCAGAACCGCGTGCAAGAGCACATCCGTTCCCGCCGCCGCCCATTCCGGGCTGATCTCCTCGGCCTCGTTGTGGGAAAGCCCGTCCACACAGGGGCACATGATCATCGCGGTGGGGGCGACGTCGTTGATCCAGCAGGCGTCGTGGCCCGCGCCCGAGACGATATCCATGTGGCTGTAGCCGAGCCGCTCGGCCGCAGAGCGCACGGCCTTCACGCAGTCCTCGTTGAAGGCGGGCGGGTCGAACTGGCCGACGATCTTGCACTCGAATTCGACACCGATATCGGCACAAAGCTTCGGCGCGCGCTCCTCGAACTCCGCCACCATCGCGTTCAGCTTGTCGAGGATATGGGTCCGCATGTCGACGGTGAAGACGACCTTGCCGGGGATGATGTTGCGGCTGTTGGGATAGACGTCGATATGGCCGATGGCGCCGACCGCGTTCGGCTGGTTCTTCATCGCGATCTCATGCACCAGTTCCGTGACCAGCGCCAAACCCCGCCCGGCATTCTTGCGCATATGCATGGGGGTGGAGCCGGTATGGCTTTCCTTGCCCGTCACCGTGCATTCGATCCAGCGCAAGCCCTGCCCGTGGGTGACGACGCCGATATCCTTGCCCTCGGCCTCAAGGATCGGGCCCTGCTCGATGTGCAGCTCAAAGAGCGCGTGCATCTTGCGGGCGCCAACCTGTTCGTCGCCGACCCAGCCGATGCGCTTCAGCTCATCGCCAAATTTCTTGCCGTCGTGATCCTCGCGGTCATAGGCAAACTCCTGCGTATGCTTGCCCGCGAAGACGCCGGAGGCGAGCATGGCGGGGGCAAAGCGGGTCCCCTCCTCGTTCGTCCAGTTGACGACGACGATCGGGTGCCTGGTCTTGACGCCAAGGTCGTTCATCGTGCGGACGCATTCCAGCGCGCCAAGGACGCCCAGAACGCCATCGTACTTGCCGCCCGTCGGCTGGGTGTCGAGGTGGCTGCCCATATAGACCGGCAGCGCATCGGGGTCCTCACCCGCCCGTGTGGCGAACATGTTGCCCATCGTGTCGACGCCCATGGTCATGCCCGCCGCCTCGCACCAGCGCTTGAAGAGGTGCCGCCCTTCGCTGTCGGCATCGGTCAGGGTCTGGCGGTTGTTGCCACCCGCGACGCCCGGCCCGATCTTGGCCATCTCCATCAGGCTGTCCCAAAGGCGCGCGGGGTCGATCCTGAGATTCTCTCCGGGGGCTGGCATGCTATCCTCCTGTCGGTCTCGCGACCTGGGGTCTTCTTGCCCCTTGCGGCGACTCGTTTTCTGACCGTATGGTCAAGGTTGAGAGCACCACAACCTGACCAACCGGTCAACGAATTTCTTCAGGGACAATGGCCGAGCCGATCCGGATGACAAAGCGAGACGCCGCGCGGCGTGAAAACGAGGCGCGTATCCTCGCCGCCGCCGAAAAGGTCTTTGCCGAGGCCGGGTTCGGGGGGGCCACAATGCAGCTCATCGCCGATATGGCGGGGCTGCCCAAAGCCAATCTGCACTATTACTTCGACACGAAGGAAGAGCTCTATCGCAAGGTCGTGCAACAGATTTTCGAGATCTGGTTGCATGCGGCGGACAGTTTCGACAACGCCCCGGGCCCGGTCGAGGGGATCGGCGCCTATATTGACGCCAAGATGGACATTTCGCGCCACCATCCATTCGGCTCCAAGGTCTGGGCCAGCGAGGTCATGCACGGCGCGCCGGTCATTCAGGACTATCTGGAAACCACGTTGCGCGACTGGACAAAGGGTCGTGCGGCAGTCATCCAGCGCTGGGTGGATGAGGGCAAGATGGCACCCATAGACCCGCGGCACCTTCTTTATATGCTTTGGGCCGCAACCCAGCACTATGCCGATTTCGGCCATCAGATTGAGACCCTGAACGGCGGCAGACCCCTGACGGACCGGCAGTGGAGAGAGGCAAAGGAAAGCGTGAAGACCGTGATCTTGCGCGGGATCGGAGCGATCTGAACCCTGCGCCGTAGATTTGCGACAGGGTTGTACCTTTTTGCATCGACAGCCGAGAGATGGATTGACCGGAGATGTCTTCCGGCCAATTGTCGAGGGAATAGGTGGGGACAGGCTGGGAAAATGAATGGTGGCATTTCGCCCAAGCAGAATTCAGTACTTTTTCGGATCACGCGCCAGGTTCTTGTATGAGCTGATCGGCTGGCACCTGAAGAATGCGACCGAACTCCGGTTCATGAACTACGGCTTTGCCTTTGATGCGGGCGCGCCGCTTCCGGACCTCCGCGACGAGGACGAGGCGGAACGCTATTGCGCCCAGCTTTACCATGCCGTGGCCAGCCAGTCCGATCTGGCGGGAAAACGCGTGCTCGACATCGGGTCGGGACGTGGCGGCGGGGCGTCCTATGTGCATCGTTACCTTGGCACGCGGGAAGTCGTCGGCTGTGAACTGGCCGACCATGCGATCGCGTTCTGCCGCAAGGTCTATGCCGGGGTCGAAGGTCTGACATTCCGGCAAGGCAATGCGATGGACCTGCCCTTTGGCGAGGGCGAATTCGACGCGGTCATGAATGTCGAAAGCTCGCACTGCTATCCCGATCTGCCCACTTTTCTCGCCGAGGTCTACCGTGTGCTGAAGCCCGGGGGCCGCTTCCTTTACACCGATTTCACCCCCCCGAAGGGCAACCCGAAAGAGGAGCGGGACCGGACGCTTGCCGCCTTGCACCGTTCAGGCTTCACACCTGTCGGCGTGACTGACATCACGACAAACATCGTGCGGGGGCTGGAACTGGATCACGAGCGGCGCATTCGGGAAATCGGCCAGCGGTTCCCGTTCGGCACCCGGCGTGCGGTCAGGCTCTGGGCCGGGGTGCCGGGATCATGGATTTATCGCGACTTCGCCGAGGGGCGGCGCGATTACCTGATGTACTGCGCGACGAAGCCGGAGACTGCCGAACCGGTCACAGTGCCGGCACGTCATTTGAGCTCTACCTCGACAAAGGTCATGGAGCCGGAACCGGCATTGATGACGTTGTGCTCCACCCCCGCGTCGCGGCGATAGGAAGTGCCGGAGGGGACTGAGATCCGCCTGGTCGAACCGCCGGGTTCTTCCAGTTCCATCTCACAATCGGTCACTGCGGTGATGACATAGTCATGCGCGTGCCGGTGCCAGCCGGTTTCAGCGCCCGGAGCGAAATCGAACCGGGTTACCCGTACCTTAATATCGTCGATCATCACTGCTGCCGTGCATGGAAGTCTGCCCGCCGCCATTCCCATATCCTTTCGATGGACGATTTGTCGTTTGACCTTCCGGTAAAATTCACGCTAGCACGATAAAACACGGCATGGGAGACGCAGGCGTGGCGAAGCAACAGGCGGCGGACAGACCGCTGACCCGGATTCAGCAGAAGAACCGCCAGACGATCCTCGACGCCGCGCTGGAGGTCTTTTCCCAACACGGGTTCCGGGGGGCGACGCTTGATCAGATCGCCGAGGTCGCGGGGCTGTCGAAACCAAATCTGCTTTATTACTTTCCGTCGAAGGAGGCGATCCACGCCGAATTGCTGTCAGGGCTTCTGGACACCTGGCTCGATCCGCTGCGGGCGCTGGATGCGGCGGGCGATCCGGTCGCCGAGATCCTGGCCTATGTGCGGCGCAAGCTGGAACTCAGCCGCGACTTTCCACGCGAAAGCCGCCTTTTCGCCAATGAGATCCTGCAAGGCGCGCCGCGCATGATGGAAGCCCTGCAGGGCGACCTCAAGGCGCTGGTCGATGAAAAGGCCGCCATCCTGCGCGGCTGGGCCGAAACCGGACGCATCGCCGATCTGCCGCCGCATCACCTGATCTTCTCGATCTGGGCGATGACGCAACATTATGCAGATTTTGACGTGCAGGTTCGCGCGGTCCTGGGGCCGGGCCACGATCCCTATGCCGAAGCGGAGGATTTTCTCGACCTCCTCTTCCGCAAGCTGCTGGTGCCGTAAGTCGGATCATCCAGCTGGCTTGAGCGGATAGCGGTCGCCCTTCTGGTCGATCAGAAGAACGCGCCCGCCATTGCGTACATAAAGGTCGCAGCGCGACCAGCCGTTGACGAAATCTACGCAGACCGCACCGTCCTCTTCGATCCGGTATCGCCCTTCGGCCCGGTCGCCGCCCTCATAGATATAGGCATAGGCACCGTCGGTACCGTATTCGGACTGACCGCCATCGTAGAACCGCACATCGTTGGCGCTCAGGAACGCGGTCACGTCCGCCTTGCCGAGCGGCACGTCCCCCTCGCGCGTGGCCCAGCCCGCAGCGAACGCTGGCAGTGGAAGGAGAAGGAACAGGAGGATCAGGATAGGCATCGGCGGCTCCACTTCGCTTCCACATCAGGAAACCATCCGCCTGCCCCATGGTCAAAGCACCATAAGGTGATCCGGCGGCCTATGACGCGATTCACCCCCAATTAACGGTTTCAAGGCAGGCTTGTGCCGTGGGGGTTCCGTTAGGGGACTGGATCATGATGGATTGGCCTGCGGTCTTACCGCCGCCCGCCGTCGCGTCGGCCTTGATGCGTGGCGCGCAAGCAACGCCCGAAAGACGCGTCATCGCCCCGGCGGATTCGGGCGATATCGGCAATAGTGCGGACTACCGTCAAAAGCCGCTCGACAGCCACGTTCGCAATCCTTTCGTGGTGCCGCCCCGCCCAGATGCCGACCGGCCGACCGGACCGCCGCCCGCCTTCGACGCCAATGTGCTGGAAGCGGAGGCCGAGCGCCGACGACTGGAACTCGCCGCGGCCGAAGCGCACGCGAATGCTGCCTCACTAGTCGCCAGAGACCGGGAAGCACGTCCGGATTCGCATGCATCCCCGGGCAGCGCGCATGACACTTCGCTGCCGTCCAAGACGGATAGAGCCGCCGAGCACTACTATTCCGGACTGCCTGCCAGCATCGAACCGCAGCTCGACCTGATCCGCTGAACCGCTTACTCGGCTGCCTGCGCCGCCGGATTGTTCGGATGCGTGGTCCAGTTGGCATAGTCGCCGACCGTCTTGCCGGTGCGGGCATCGACCTCGCCCTTCGCCAATTGGCGCATGGTGATGCAGTTTTCGACCGGGCAGACATCGACGCATAGGTTGCACGCGACGCATTCCTCATCCTTGACGCTGAACACGCGATCCGCGCTCATCGCAATGGCCTGATGGCTGGTATCCTCGCAAGCCGCGTAACAACGTCCGCACTTGATGCAGAGGTCCTGATCGATCTCGGCCTTGGTCACATAGTTCAGGTTCAGATACTGCCAGTCGGTGACATTAGGCACCGCGCGGCCGACCAGATCGGCGGTAGAGGTGAAGCCCTTCTCGTCCATGTATTGCGAAAGGCCCGAGATCATCTCTTGCACGATCTTGAAGCCGTAGGTCATCGCCGCCGTGCAGACCTGCACGTTGCCCGCGCCAAGCGCCATGAATTCTGCCGCGTCACGCCAGGTGGTGACACCGCCGATGCCGGAAATGGGAAGCCCGTAGGTTTCAGGATCACGGGCGATCTCGGACACCATGGACAGCGCGATCGGCTTTACCGCCGGGCCGCAATAGCCGCCATGCGCCCCCTTGCCGTCGATCGAAGGCTCGGGGCTGAACGTGTCGAGATTGACCGATGTTATTGAGTTGATCGTATTGATCAGGCTGACCGCATCCGCCCCGCCCCGCTTGGCCGCCGCTGCAGGTTTGCGCACATCGGTGATATTGGGCGTCAGCTTCACGATACAGGGCATGCGGCTGTACTGCTTCACCCAGCGCGTCACCATCTCGATATATTCCGGCACCTGACCAACGGCGGAGCCCATGCCACGCTCGCTCATCCCGTGGGGACAGCCGAAGTTCAACTCCACGCCGTCCGCGCCGGTATCCTCGATCTGTTTCAGGATCGTCTTCCAGCTTTCCTCGTCGCAAGGCACCATCAGCGAAATCACCAGCGCCCGGTCCGGATAGTCGCGCTTGACCTGCTTGATCTCGCGCAGGTTTACCTCGAGCGGGCGGTCGGTGATCAGTTCGATATTGTTCAGCCCCAAGAGCCGCCGGTCCGCGCCCCAGATCGCGCCGTAACGCGGGCCGTTGACATTGACGACCGGCGGGCCTTCGGCGCCGAGCGTTTTCCACACCACCCCGCCCCAGCCCGCCTCGAAGGCACGGCGGACATTGTATTCCTTGTCCGTCGGCGGCGCAGAGGCCAGCCAGAACGGGTTGGGGGATTTGATCCCGATGAAGGTGCTCGTCAGATTGGCCATCTCGCTCTCCCTGTCGCGCGATCAGCGCTTGTCAAAAATCATCTCGACGGGCGCGATGTCGCCCGCGTTTACCGCCTCGATCATGTTCGCGACCTTCGCAGGTGCCGCATCGCCCATCAGGATCGGCAGGCCCAGTGCAGGCGGCCCCTCCTCAGCCATACGGGCCTGCATCCGGGCGAAAAAATCCTTTGCGACCTCCCGCCGGTCGCGCCGTGCCCGCAGCTGGAAATGCGCCGCTTCGGCCGCCGCGAGGTATTCCTCGGGCTCTCCCAGAAACGACACTTCCGGCTCCGACGCCCAGGGCAGCGGAAAGACCGGATGCGCGCCAAATCGCATCACGTCATAGACGGCAAAGGTCCCACCATGTTTCAGAACGCGCCCCGCCTCGCGGAAAAGACGCGCCTTGTCAGGCAGGTTCATCCCGACATGGATGAGCGTCGCCAAGTCGAAGCTTTCATCATCGAACGGCAGATCGAGTGCGCTGCCCTCGATGAAGCTGGCCTTCAGCCCCGCAGCATCGGTCAGCCGTTCCGCTATCCTCACGTATTCCGGTGTCAGGTCGATGCCGGTCACATCCGCGCCATAACGGCTGACGAGCAGCCGCGTGGTACCACCGATGCCGCACCCGATGTCGAGTACATGCGTTCCCGGATCAATCTTCAGCTGATCCAGCAAAGCGACCGTCGCCTCCGCGCCGCCGATATGGAACTCGTCCACGGGTTTGAGGTGGTCGGGCATCAACGCCGCTGGATCAACTCCACTCGCCCTAAGCGCGTTCATGATCCGGTCGTAGAGGTTACCAACCCCGTAATGGGCGGTGATTCTGTCTTCGGTATCGGTCATGCACGTTGCCTCCCTGCGATGTCTTCGGGCGGTTAGCCGGTCAGGTTCGCATGGATATCCTCGGCCGCGTCGCGTCCCTCTGCGACGGCGGTAACGGTCAGATCCTCGCCGCCGCTGGCGCAGTCACCCGCCGCCCAGACTCCGGGAACCGATGTCCGCCCGGCCCCGGTGACGGCGATCTTGCCGCCCTCGATCTTCAGCCCTTCGGGCACGCCTTCCAGCGTCTGACCGATGGCCTTCATCACCTGGTCGGCCTTCAGCCGGAAGGTCTCACTCTTCTGCTTCAGCCCCTCCGCGCTGTCTTCAGTATAGGCGAATTCGACTTCCTGCGCAGCCCCGTGGCCGACAACCCTGACCGGCGCCGCGTGATGGATGATGCGGACCCCGACCGAGGTCGCGTGTTCCTGCTCGTATTCGGACGCACTCATCCGATCCTGCCCGCGGCGATAGACAACGGTGACGTTCTCGGCACCGAGCAGCTTCGACTGCACGGCGGCGTCGATAGCCGTCATGCCGCCGCCGATAACCACCACATCACGGCCGATGGGCAGCTTCGACTTGTCCGGCTGCTGGCGCAGTTCGGCGATGAAATCGACCGCCGACAGGACGTTTTTCAGATCTTCCCCTTCGGCCCGCAGCGCATTGACACCGGCAAGACCGATCGCGAGCACCACCGCGTCATGATCTTTTCGCAAGCCATCTAACGTCAAACCCTGCCCCAGCGCCTTGCCGGTCTGAACGGTGATCCCGCCGATCTTCAGAAGCCAGTCGACCTCTGCCTGGGCGAAGCCGCCGGGGGTCTTGTAGCTTGCAATGCCGTATTCATTGAGGCCGCCCACCTTTGGGCGCGGGTCATAGACGGTAACATCGTGGCCCTTCATCGCCAGCCGGTGTGCGGCCGATAACCCAGCAGGCCCGGCGCCGACGACAGCGACCGTCTTGCCGGTTGCCTTCGCGCGCAAGAACGGATGGATGCCCTTATCCATCAGCGTATCGGTGGCGTATCGTTGAAGGCGCCCAATCTCCACCGGCTTGCCTTCGGCCACCTCGCGCACGCAAACCTCTTCGCAAAGCTGCTCTGTCGGGCAGACCCGGGCACACATACCGCCGAGGATGTTCTGGTCAAAGATCGTCTTTGCCGCCGCTTCTGGCGTGCCGGTCGCGATCTGGCGGATGAAGAGGGGAATATCGATCGAGGTCGGACAGGCTGTCATGCAGGGCGCGTCATGGCAGAAGTAGCAGCGGTCGGCCGCCACCCGCGCCTCGTGTCCGTCAAATCGGGGCGCGATATCGTCGAAGTTGCGGGAATACTCCTCTGCCCCAAGGCGCCCTGCAGCAATGCCGGGGGTAAGCTGGCTGTTGGTCATCGACGGCCTCCCTGATCCGTTCTTGGCCAGAAGGCTGCCATCAAATTATTTTTTTATCAACTGGTAAATTTTTACACCCGAAGCTCCGAAACGTCCTCAGACAGCACGGTTCAGGCCCCCCTTTCATTCAGGAAACTTCGCTGTAGCCACGGGAAAGTCACGCTTTCCACCGACCGCTCAACGGCGTATAAGCGGCCAGATAGCAAAGCCCGCAGCATCAAGACGGGCCCCGGACAGGACCGATCGAGGATATCGATGACAAAACCATCCCATGACAGCGACGTGGCCTTCATCGAGGCACTTGCGGAACTTCTGAATGCCAAGAACCTTGCCGAAATCAGCGTAAAGCGCGAATACGGCGAGAATGACCGGCTGAATGTAACGGTTTCCAAATATGCGACCCAGGCCGCCGCTCCGGCCGCGCCCGTGCAGTTGGCGGCCCCGGCACCCGCCGCGACCCCTGCCCCCGCGGCGGTCCCCGCAGCCGCGCCTGCCAACTCGGCCCCGGCCGATCCTGCCAGCCATCCCGGTGCTGTCACCTCGCCTATGGTCGGCACGGCATACCTTTCGCCGGAACCCGGCGCGGATCCCTTCATCACCATCGGCGCCACCGTCAAGGAAGGCCAGACCGTGATGATCGTCGAGGCAATGAAGACGATGAACCATATCCCCGCGCCGCGCGCAGGGACCGTCAAGCGCATCCTCGTCGAGGATGGCAGCCCCGTCGAATACGGCGCGCCGCTTCTCATCATCGAGTGAGGGCGCGATGTTCGAAAAAATCCTGATCGCCAACCGGGGCGAGATCGCGCTGCGCGTCATCCGCGCCTGCCGCGAGATGGGCATCCGCTCGGTCGCCGTGCATTCCACCGCAGATGCCGACGCGATGCATGTGCGGATGGCGGACGAAAGCGTCTGCATCGGCCCGAATTCCTCGGCGCAGTCCTATCTTTCGGTTCCCGCCATCATCTCGGCCTGCGAGATCACCGGAGCGCAGGCGATCCATCCGGGCTATGGCTTCCTGTCTGAGAACGCCAATTTCGTGCAGGCACTGGAGGATCACGGCATCACCTTCATCGGCCCGACCGCGGAGCACATCCGCATCATGGGCGACAAAATCACCGCGAAAGAGACCGCCAGGAACCTCGGGATTCCTGTGGTGCCCGGTTCGGACGGGGGTGTTCCCGATACCGCTGCGGCCAAGAAGATCGCGAAAGAGATCGGCTATCCCGTCATCATCAAGGCCACCGCTGGCGGCGGCGGACGTGGCATGAAGGTCGCTCAGGACGAGGACGGGCTGGAGATCGCCTTCCGCACCGCACGGTCCGAGGCCAAGGCCGCCTTTGGCAACGACGAAGTCTATATCGAGAAATACCTGCAAAGGCCGCGCCATATCGAGATTCAGGTCTTCGGCGACGGCAAGGGCAATGCGGTGCATCTGGGCGAGCGCGACTGTTCCTTGCAGCGCCGCCACCAGAAAGTGTTTGAAGAGGCCCCCGGCCCCGTCATCACCGCTGAGCAGCGCGCCGAGATCGGCGGCATCTGCGCCAACGCGGTTGCCAAGATCAATTATATCGGCGCCGGCACGATCGAGTTCTTGTTCGAGGATGGCGAGTTCTATTTCATCGAGATGAACACCCGCCTTCAGGTCGAACATCCAGTGACGGAAGCCATCTTCGGCGTCGACCTCGTCCGCGAACAGATCCGCGTGGCCGAAGGGCTGCCGATGTCCTTCACGCAAGACGATCTGGTGGTGAACGGCCATGCGATCGAGGTGCGGATCAACGCCGAGAAATTGCCGAACTTCGCTCCGTGCCCGGGCCGCATCACCCAGTACCACGCGCCCGGAGGGCTCGGCGTGCGGATGGATTCGGCACTTTACGATGGCTATTCGATTCCCCCCTATTACGACAGCCTGATTGGCAAGCTGATCGTCCATGGCCGCGACAGGCCAGAGGCCCTGGCCCGCCTCCGGCGTGCATTGGGCGAACTGATCGTGGACGGCATCGACACCACGATCCCGCTTTTCCATGCCCTTCTGCAGGAACCGGATATCGCAAGCGGGGCCTACTCCATCCACTGGCTGGAAAAGTGGCTGGCGAAGGAATTCGGCTGATAGAGAGCAAGCATGGCTGCGGGGTGAGGCCATGCTGACGCCGGAAATGATGCTGTCGGGCTATGCCCAGGGCATCTTCCCAATGGCCGAGAGGCGGGACTCCGACGACCTGCATTGGGTCGATCCACGCCTGCGCGGGATCATACCACTCGATCAGTTTCACATCTCACGCTCGCTGCGCCGTGCGATCCTGCGGGAAGATTACACGATCCGTGTGGATACGGCCTTTTCCGCGACGGTGCGCGCCTGTGCAGATCGCGAGGAGACCTGGATCAACAGCGCGCTCCTCCGGCTTTACGATGCGCTTCATGCCTTGGGGTACGCCCATTCGCTGGAGGTCTGGCAAGAGAACAGGCTAACCGGTGGCGTTTTCGGCATCGCGCTTGGTGGGGCGTTCTTTGGCGAAAGCATGTTCTCGACCCGGACCGACGCGTCGAAGATCGCACTGGCCTATCTGGTCGACCGCTTGCGGCAGGGCGGGTTCATCCTGTTTGACACACAGTTCCTGACCCCTCACCTCGCCTCGCTAGGGGGCGTGGAGATGCCCCGCGCTGACTACCGGGCAAGGCTGGCGGAAGCATTGGGCCGGGACGCGGATTATTCCGCCGTCTCCGTCCCTTCGGCCTCAGGGATGCTGCAACGCATGACCCAGATGTCATAGCGCGGATCGTCCATGGCCGAAAGCGCGGGGCTCGCGGCGATCATCCAGCCGTCGAAGGCCACGCTGCCGCTACTGGCATCGGCGATGGTCAGATGGGCGTAGGCGTTCGACGACGGGTCGCCAACCGGATAACGGCAATCGCTGAGGGTAACGGTCAGGCGGCCAAAGTTCCTGCTTTCGCCGACGCCAAGGTTGATATCGGTCGTGGTGCCAGCTGATTTGTCCAGCCCGCGTAACAGCGCGCCCGAGGCGCTGGCCACCTCATCCTGCGCCCGGGCTGCGCCCGCAAGCGCCAGCGCCGCAACGAAAACCGCAAATTTCATGGCGCGGAGGTCTCCGCCTCGTCCCCGCCACCAGCGAATTTCATCATCAGCGCAATGACGCTGACGGCCCCTTGGGTGTTTTCCACCTCGGCGCCCGGATCAAGGTTCAGCGGGCTGCCGCCCGGCTGCAATTCAAGGAACGCCCCGCCCAAAAGCCCCTCGGAGGCGATGATCGCCGTGCTGTCATCGGGTATCTCGACCCCGTTCGACACGGTGAAGGTCGCATCGGCGTAGAAGGTTTGCGGGTTGAGCGCGAGCGAGGTGACTGTTCCGACCTTGACGCCAGCGAGCCGCACGTCAGTTCCAACCGTCACGCCCTCGACCGAACGGAAACTCGCCGTCAATTCATAGCTGTCGGTGGCGCGGCCAAGGCCCGCGCCGTCGGAGGCATAGACCAGAAAGCCTATCGCCGCGGCCAGCACGCCCGCGCCCGCGATTACTTCTGTGACATTCTCGGCCACTATTCGGGGCTCCAGGCCTCATAGTCCCGCCGGTCGGCCGGGGCCGCGCGGCGGATGGATCCCGCGGGCGCATAGGCCAGCGCGGTGCCAGTCAGATTCTCCTGATGCGGCTTTTCCCATGTCTTGCGCGGCAATGCAGCCTTCGTCGGCGGCTCGTTCCAGGTGAAATGCAGCCAGCCATGCCAGTCGGGACTGATCCGCGAGGCCTCGGATTCGCCATTGTAGATCACCCAGCGGCGCTTGCCATCGCGGGTCTGGTAAAAACAGTTGCCCTCGGCATCCTCGCCCACCTTCACCCCCTTGCGGGCCGTGAAAAGCTGGGTTCCCAGTGTCTGGCCATTCCACCAGGTCAAAAGGCGCAGCAGGAATTTCATCGGGCAACCTCCGGGCAGTGCTGCCCCCTTATAGCGCAGGTGCTGGCGAGGTCTAGAGCCTCCACCGTAGTCTCCCTCTTTGTGTAGATTTGCGCATGACCCGAAATTGCATCTTTCTGCAAAGAAAGACCATCCGTGCGTGTCGGACGACAGGTCAGTCCACTCAATCCGCTTGCTCAACAAGGCGGTTGACCAGTTCTGACCGGTCATGGGTCGCGAAGTCTAATACCAGTAGCTTGGGAAGCGGTTCATCTGCATAGGAAAACTGAGCAAGAAACTTCGCAAACCAGAGTACTTCTTCCATTGGCTCGTCTTCATGGCACGTCGTCATGACAAACTTGTCATCGGGTATATCGCCGAAATCAAACTGCTCCCCGTTTGCGGTATCCACGCTGTGGTGCCAAAGACTGCAGTCGCGACCCCATGCCATAAAGTAGAGGCACCCGTTGCGCACCAATGCTCGGCTGACGTCGCGACGAAAATCCTCTCCAACCGGCCTTTCAAGTAGAACAACGCATTTGAACACCCCCAACTCCGGAGAAAACTCAATCGGGTTGTCCGAAGACACCAGCTTGTAGACGATCACTTGCTGTTGCTGATTGCCGGTCATGGGACCGTCATTACCCTGCGCTCGCAAAGGTGTTGAAACCGCACCACCGTGCTTCGCTACTGCCCGTGCCTTTGGCAATCACCCCGCCGTCGCGGTCTTTTCTGCCTTGGCGTCTGCGTGGATCAAAAGCGGCTTGGCGCCCGATTCGACCGCCTCTTCGTTGACCACCACTTCCTCGACCGAGGACATGCCGGGCAGTTCGAACATGGTGTCCAGAAGGATATCCTCCATGATCGAGCGCAGGCCCCGTGCGCCGGTCTTGCGCTTGATCGCGCGTTTGGCGATGGCCGTCAGCGCGTCAGCGGTAAAGGTCAGTTTCACGCCCTCGATGTCAAAGAGCCGCTGATACTGCTTCACGAGCGCGTTCTTCGGCTCGGTCAGGATCGTGACCAGCGCATCCTCATCCAGATCGGTCAGCGTCGCCAGCACCGGCAGACGGCCGACGAATTCCGGGATCAGGCCGAATTTCAGCAGGTCTTCCGGCTCCAGCTCCTTGAAGAGCTCACCGACATTGCGGTCGTCAGGGTCCTTGACCTCGGCGCCGAAACCGATGGCCGATCCCTTGCCGCGCTGCGCGATGATCCGGTCAAGACCGGCAAAGGCGCCGCCGCAGATGAAGAGGATATTGGTCGTGTCAACCTGCAGGAATTCCTGCTGCGGATGCTTGCGCCCGCCTTGCGGCGGGACAGAGGCCACGGTGCCTTCCATGATCTTCAGAAGCGCCTGCTGCACGCCCTCGCCCGATACGTCACGGGTGATCGAGGGGTTGTCGGACTTGCGCGTGATCTTGTCGACCTCGTCGATATAGACGATGCCGCGCTGCGCCCGTTCGACGTTGTATTCCGACGCCTGGAGCAGCTTCAGGATGATGTTTTCCACATCCTCGCCGACATAACCGGCCTCGGTCAGCGTCGTCGCATCGGCCATGGTGAACGGCACGTCAAGGATGCGCGCCAGCGTCTGTGCCAGCAGCGTCTTGCCGCAGCCCGTGGGGCCGATCAGCAGAATGTTCGATTTCGCCAGTTCGATATCGGCCGACTTGGCAGCGTGGTTCAGGCGCTTGTAGTGGTTGTGGACAGCGACCGACAAGACGCGCTTGGCATGCTCCTGGCCGATCACGTAATCGTCCAGCACCTTGCAGATGTCGCGCGGCGTCGGCACGCCGTCGGACGACTTCAAACCGGTGGATTTCGTCTCCTCCCGGATGATGTCCATGCAAAGCTCGACGCATTCGTCGCAGATGAACACGGTCGGGCCCGCAATCAGCTTGCGCACCTCATGCTGCGACTTCCCACAGAACGAGCAATAAAGCGTGTTCTTGCTGTCGCTGCCTGAATTGTTCGCCATCGTCACCCTCTGCGGCCTGTTAACTCGCGTCCGTCGTCTGTTTGGCTGCCCTTTTGGACAAGATTAGGGCAGCCATGGGGTCATCACAATGCCAAAATACCTGACCCCGATCACGGTTTCAGGCCCCGTGCATCACTTCTTTTCGTCCTCGCCCGTCCGGGCAGACAGAATCTCGTCGATCAGGCCCCATTCCTTGGCCTCTTCCGGCGACATGAAGTTGTCGCGCTCCAGTGCCGCCTCGACCTTCTTCACCGGCTGGCCGGTATGTTTGTGATAGATCTCATTGAGCCTATCCTTGAGCTTCTGCGTCTCCTGCGCGTGAATCATGATGTCCGTCGCCTGACCCTGATAACCGCCCGAAGGCTGGTGGACCATGACCCGGCTGTTTGGCAACGAGAACCGCATCCCCTTTTCGCCGGCCGTCAGCAAGAGCGAGCCCATGGATGCCGCCTGCCCGATGACCAGGGTGGAGACCTTCGGCCGGATGTACTGCATCGTGTCGTAGATCGAAAGACCCGATGTCACGACCCCGCCAGGCGAGTTGATGTACATCGCGATTTCTTTGGACGGATTTTCCGCCTCAAGAAACAGAAGCTGGGCACAGATCAGCGTCGACATGCCGTCATGGACAGGTCCGGAGAGGAAAATGATCCGTTCCTTCAAAAGGCGCGAGAAGATGTCATAGGCCCGTTCCCCGCGCGAGGTCTGTTCGACCACCATCGGCACAAGGGTGTTCATATAGATGTCCAATGGGTCTTTCATGCTCGTCCGCCTCTCTCTGTTCCCCGGCCAATGCTTATGCACGGAACCTTGACCGAGTCTTAGTGGCGCGTTTCGGGGGCTGCAAGGGCTGGCGCGGCGGAACCGCAGCGATCCGGGACGGGACCGGATGATATGTGGGGCGCGCGGCACGCATCTCGCGAAACGCGCATCCGTCGGGACGGCGTGCATCGGATTTGCTGGCCTCGATCCGACGACTAAAGTTGCCGGTTGTATGACACCCGCCAAAGGCGCACCGTAAAGGCCCGCGCTATCCGGCCGGAGAGATCAGGATTTCCGCCTCTACCTCAAGCCGCCGTGGCATGTTCCTTCGAAATCCGTTCGGCTTCCTTGCCGTAAATTTCCTCGTAGTGATCAAAGCTCATCTCATGCCAGGCCGTGCCCTGCGTCGCGGAGCCGAGCGCCATTGCAAGGTCCTCCTCGGCAGAGGCCGGCAGGAGCGCCCGGAAGATGTCCCAGCCGCGATGATCCGGGTCGCCATCGAATCCCAGGACCTGCCCCTTCAGCGAGGAAATCAGGGACACCATCGCGCCGGAATAGATCGATGGAACATGGATACTCACCCGCTCGATCGGTTGCAGCAGGACGGGACCCGCCTTCCCCAGAGCCTCGCGCAGGGCCATTCGGCCCGCCGTGCGGAAGGCGAAGTCGGAACTGTCTACAGCGTGATGCTTGCCGTCGGTCAAGGTCACGGAAACGTCGGTGACCGGAAAGCCCAATGGGCCCTTGTCCAGCGCCTCGCGTGCGCCTTCCTCGACCGCCGGGATGTAGTTCTTGGGTACGGAACCGCCCTTGACGACATCGTCGAACAAAAACCCCTCGCCCCGGCCCGCTGGCCGGACGACGACCGCGACATCGGCAAACTGGCCTGCGCCGCCTGACTGTTTGCGGTGACGATAATGCTCATCGACCTGAGACGAGATGGTTTCCAGATAGCGAGGGTCGGGCACCTGGGTCGTGACCTCGACCCCGAAATCCTCGGCGAGCGTTGCGAGCGTCTGGCGCTCATGCATTACACCCTGCAATTTCAGAAGCGCATGGCCCGTGGCACGATCCTGCTCCAGCCGTAGCATCGGATCGGCCTCGGCCAGCCGTGCCAGCGCGGCCGACAACCGCACCTCGTCGCGTTCATGCGCGGGCGAGACGAGACGGGCAAGTGCCGGCGGGCAGCCCCGGCCCCAATCCGGTACCGGCGCACCGGCTGCGTTGGTGAAGACCTTGCCCGCATCCAGTTGATCGGACTTCACGGATATACCGATCTCGCCTTGCTCGAGATGATCGTTGCCCGCCTTGCCGCCGATCTCGACAAGACCGCCAAGCCCACCACCGCCCAGTTGCGTGCCGGTCTTCACAGGTCCGCCCAGCGCCCTCAGCATCACGCATTTGCCAAGATGCTTGCGGATCTGGGCATGGAATCCGACCGCAAGTGCATCCTTCACACCCAGTCGCTCGCTCAATGCCGATACGTCAGGCGCTTCATGCCTCAACGCCTTCATCAGTCGCAGGATGCCATTCTTGTGGCTCGCGGCCCCCATGAATGTCGGAACCACGTCCCGATGCTGGGTCTCGCGCCGGGCGATCTCGAACAACGCGCCCGTCGCCGGTTCGTGATCCTCGATCAGTTCCTCCAGCAGCTTGTCGTCGTAATCCGACATCTGTTCCAATAGCTCAGACCGCGCCTCATGCTCGCGCTCGGCCTCGCTCTTCGGCATCTCGACCAGCTGCGAGGGCTGGCCCTCGCGGTAACGCCAGGCGCGTTCGGAAATCAGATCGATGGCGCCGACGACCTCGCCGCCCTCGCGGATCGGGATCTGGCGCAGGACAACTGAATGGCCGGTATAGGCCTGAAGTGCCGCGACGATGTCACGGACCCGTCCTTTCGGCGCATCCATCTTGTTGATGAAGATGAAGGAAGGGGCATTCGCCGCCTCGACCGCACGGATCCAGGGCGCGGCAAGCACCGCCTCTTCGGGGTCGGGCGCAACGCAGATTACGGCGGCATCTGCGGCCAGCAGGGCCGCACCGCCCATGCGGGCGAATTCCGGCCCGCCCGCGACATCTATCGCGCACCAGTCTTCGTCCATGAAACCAAAACGGGTGAGTGTCAGGTGACCGGCCGTCTCGGACCGGGAATGGCCATCCTCCAGCGCCGCCAGCGCCCGGACAAGCTCGGTCTTCCCCGATTGAGACGGCCCCAATACCGTGAAACAGCGCATGGATTTCCCCCTGTCGGCACGCGAGGCGAGCGCTCTTGGTGGCTGGCCCCCGTGCCTTCCGGGCCATGCGCCCTTATGGCCTAACTCTCGGCCGCGAACGGACTTTGGTCAAGTTCGGAAACACCGCCTAAGTCAGTTTCGGCAAAATGCCTCCACGGCTCGACGGCCCCGGGCTGCCTCGGCTCTTGCCGGAACCTGAGACAGGCTGTGGCGCGTGAAAGGCGCTGCGATACGGACTGACCTAGCGGCCCTCGAACCGCGCCGGGCGTTTTTCCAGAAAAGCGTTCACGCCCTCGCTGAAATCCTCTGTCCGACCGCATTCCCCCTGCAACCGCGCCTCCAGCGCGAGCTGAGCCTCGATATCATTCGAAAGCGACGCGCGCAGCGCCAGCTTCACGCGCGCATAGGCGGCGGTCGGTCCCTTGGCAAGCTGCGCCGCCCGCACCCGCCACTGCGCCTCAAAATCGGCGTCCGGCACCGCTTCCCATATCATGCCCCAGTCAGCCGCCTGCCGGGCGCTCACCTTGTCGGCAAAAAGAGCGGCCCCCATTGCCTTGGCCATGCCAATTGCGCGCGGCAGCACGTAGGTGCCGCCCGCATCAGGGATCAGCCCGATCCGGGTGAAGGCCTGAATGAAACTCGCGCTTTCGGTCGCGATCACCACGTCGGCCGCAAGCGCCAGATTGGCCCCGGCCCCCGCCGCCGCGCCATTGACGGCCGCGATCACCGGTACCTCTGCGGCAAGGATCGCGCGGAGCATCGGTTCGTATTCCTCTGCCAGCGTCTTTTCCAGGTCGAAGTCGCCCCCCGCCCGATCGCCAAGATCCTGCCCTGAACAAAAGGCCCTGCCTGTTCCTGTCAGAACGATCACCCGCGCGGAGGTCGCGGCCCGCGTCACCGCACCGGTGATCTCCGCCCGCATCTTGGTATTCAGCGCATTCATCACTGCTGGCCGGTTCAGCGTGATGACGGCAATCCCATCCGCCTCGTCAAACAGGATCGTCTCGTAAGCCATGCATCCCTCCCCGGAGGCCGTTTCGTGCGCCAGATTAGCGTCCCTGCCCCACGGGCAAAGCGGAACCGCACGTCACTTCTTGAGGATTTCCTTCAACCGCGCCTCTTCCTCGGCACTGAGCGGCGCGGGCGCCGTGTCCGGCGCGGCCCTGCGGCGGCGCAGATAGAATACGGCCAGGCCCAGCGCGACCATCAGCATGGCCGGGCCAGCGATCCACAGGATCAGGTTTTCGCCCGTGGCAGTGGGTTGCAACAGCACGTACTCTCCGTAGCGGTCGACGAGATAGGCTATGACCTCTTCGTCACTGTCGCCCGCGACGAGGCGCTCACGCACCAGAACACGCAGGTCGCGGGCCAGATCGGCATTCGATTCGTCGATATTCTCGTTTCGGCAGACGAGGCAGCGCAGCCCCTTCGACAGTTCCCTCGCACGCTCCTCCAGCACCGGATCATCAAGGATTTCGTCGGGCTGCACCGCGAAGGCGGGTGCCGTCAGAAGGCAGAGGACAAGGACCAGCCAGCGCATCGCCTATTCTGCCGGCTGGGCCAGGGCGGGTGCCTTCCGGGCGCCGGCCGCGACACGGTAGCGGCGGTCGGAAAGGCTGAGGATGCCGCCTATGGCCATCAGGATCGCGCCGCCCCAGATCCAGTTGGCGAAAGGCTTGATGTAGGTCCGGACCGCCCAGCCGCCATTGTCCTGTGGATCGCCGATAACAAGATAAATGTCGCGCCAGATACCGTTGGCGATTGCCGCCTCGGTGGTGGGCATCGCCGCCACCGGATAGACTCGTTTTTCCGGGTACAGAACCGCCACTTCGACACCCTTGCGCGCAACGCGCATCGTCGCAGTCGTCGAGATGAAATTAGGCCCTTCGACGCGCTCCACCTGGTCCAGTGATATCTGGTAGCCTGCGACATCAAAGCTCTCGCCGACTTGTGCCACCCGGATATCCTCGACATCCCATGCCATCAGGCAGGCGATACCGATGAAGACCACACCAAGCCCGGAATGCGCAAAGGCCTTGCCCCAGTCGGCGCGCGGCAGACGCCCAAGCCGGGCAAATCGGCGCCCGGCACGCTGCCAGAGCTCCACGCCCGCCCCGGCAATCAGCCAGACCCCCAGTGCTACGCCAATCGGCGCCAGCGCTGACCCGCCGGTGGAAACCGCGAAAGCCAGAGCGCCGAAAGCCAGCGCCAGAATCACGGCTGGATAAAGCGGCTTCAAGCTGCGCCCGACGCGCGCCCTCTTCCACGGCATGATCGCCCCGAGGGGAAGGATCACGGCGAGAATCACCATAAAGGGCGTGAAAGCCTGATTGAAGAACGGCGCGCCGACAGAAAGCTTACGATCGAAAGCCATTTCCGCGATCAGGGGCCAGAGCGTGCCAACGAAGACGACGAAGGCCGCGACAGCCAGCAGAACATTGTTCATCACAAGGGCCGATTCCCGGCTTACCATAGCAAAGACGCCCTTCGCCTCCATCGCGCCCGCCCGCGCCGCAAAAAGCGTCAGAGCGCCCCCGATGAAGACGGCGAGAATGGCGAGGATGAAGATGCCACGCTCCGGATCGTTGGCGAAGGCGTGCACCGATGTGATGATGCCCGACCGCACGATGAACGTGCCGATCAGCGAGAAGCCGAAGGCAAGGATCGCCAGTAGGATGGTCCAGCTCTTCAAGGCCTCGCGCTTTTCCACGACGATGGCGGAATGCAGAAGCGCGGCGGCAATAAGCCACGGCATGAAGCTCGCGTTTTCGACCGGATCCCAGAACCAGAAGCCGCCCCAGCCGAGTTCGTAGTAAGCCCACCACGAGCCAAGCGCGATGCCCACCGTCAGGAACATCCAGGC
>JAUIDM010000016.1 GCA_030428915.1 Alphaproteobacteria bacterium
TGCTCAAGCCGTCCGCGACTGGATCAAGGCCGTCGGCGCTAAGACCGCTTACATCGCGCCGGGCAGCCCGTGGGAGAACGGCTATTGCGAGAGCTTTAACGCCCGAATGCGCGACGAACTCCTGAACGGCGAAGTCTTTTACACGCTCAAGGAAGCCAGGATCATCATCGAGGATTGGAGACAGCACTATAACACGAAACGCCCCCACAGTGCATTGGGCTACAAGCCACCAGCGCCCGAGGCCATTGTTCCATTGGAACAGCGGCCGACAATGCACTAACATTCAAAATGGACCAGTTAGATGGGGCTGCTCAGACCTACAGCTGGGAACGTGAAGAAGGACGCCTGCTTGAGGCTCTGGCTGAGAAGGTCGCGCCCTATGTCACGATCCGTCCCATGCCTGAGATCGAGATCTACGATCAGGTCACACAGCTTGGCGTGGTCGACAACTTCACCTCCTTGATCGCCACCTTCCTGAGACATTTCAAGAACGGCGGCTATCGGATCGAGGATTGCGAAACGCGGGCCACGGGCGCGAAGATGGGCAAACGTGCCGAGGCCTTCCTGAAGATCTTCGGGGCTGTCTACCGCGAATATCAAGCACGGCTTGGCGATCGCATCGATTTCGAGGACATGGTGAACCAGGCGACGGCACTGGTCGAAACCGGGAAATACGACAGCCCCTTCCGGCACATCCTCGTCGACGAGTTTCAGGATATATCGACCGGGCGCGCCAAGCTCATCAAGGCGCTGAAGACCCAGCACGCCGATGACCGGATTTTCGCGGTCGGCGATGACTGGCAATCGATCTACCGTTTCGCAGGGTCTGACATCCACATCATGCGGAACTTCGGGACCGCATTCGGCGGTACCTACGCGGACGAAACCGGTGTGCATCGGACTGTCGACCTGGGGCGCACCTTCCGCTCAGTCGACAAGATCGCCTTGGCCGCACGACGGTTCGTGCTTTGCAATCCGGCCCAGATCACGAAAACCGTCGTGCCGGCGGGTGAAACGGATCAGCCCGCCATACGGATTGCCTGGACGCGCCGCGAGACAGGCGCACAGGTCATGGATGAGACCCTGTCGGCCATCCTGAATGAACCGATGCGTCACGATCGCAAACCGACTGTCCTACTGCTCGGACGATACAGGTTCATCGAGCCGGACCTGCGCGACCTGAGGCGCAGGCACCCGGGCCTGGAGATCAATTTCAAGACCATCCATGCCTCGAAGGGGCTGGAGGCAGATCACGTCATCATCCTCGGTGCCGACAATGCCCGCATGGGCTTCCCTTCGATGATCGTCGATGACCCTCTCCTTGGTCTCATATCGCCGGAGGCCGAACCCTTCGCCAATGCCGAAGAGCGCCGCGTCATGTACGTCGCCATGACACGGGCCCGTAGCACCGTGACCATCATGGCCTCAGAGGCGCGGCCTTCCACGTTCGTTACGGAATTGCTGAACAACCCCGCCTATGACGTCGCCAGTCCGCGCGAGGCCCAGGAGCGCACCCATACCTGCCAACAATGCGGTGGGCGCCTGCTCTACATGCCGGGTCAGGATGGCCCCGGATGGTATCGCTGCGAGCATGTAAAGCTCTGCGGCAACCGGATGTCAGCCTGCCCCTCGTGTGGTGTTGGCCTCCCCTTGCGCCAAGCGGAAGGTGCCGAGCAAACCTGCTCGGAGTGCGGAGCCGTCCAGACGCCGTGCCCGAGCTGCGCTGACGGCTGGTTGGTGGAGCGCCATGGGAAATACGGTGCCTTCATGGGGTGCGTGCGCTTCCCTGACTGCTCAGGAAAGGCGAAGACAAAGAAGAAGTCTCGGAAACGGCAATCCGCATAGGCGACTCTGCCCCAAGTACGCTGTACCGGTCGTTAGGCTATTTTGCGGTTGGCTTGCGAGCCGCCGCGAGACCAAACGGAGAAGAGCGGACATACAGACCTTTCGCAACGAATGACCGGTGTCAGCCCCCTCTGGACTTTTGGAATATGGCTTTCCCAAGGTCCGCGGAGAGCATGGGATGTCGTGTGCTCGGCATTGTCCCCTGCTACCCTGATTGTTGTTGCCGTGAGATAAGCCTTATCGGTCGAACCGGTCTTATCGGCATTGCGATACACCATACGTGTTTGGGCAAAGGAGTTCTGCCCATGCACAAATTCATCGGTCCAGTAGGCCTGGCGGGCCTGATCGCCACGCATGCCATTGCCGAACCTACAAAGGTGGACTTTCCCAACGACGCGATGATTGCCGAGTTGGAACACTACACCACCGTTACCCGCGGCGATATCACGGAGTACATGTACACCTCGGCCGAAGCGCTCGCCGCGATCCGGTCTGGCGCGGAGGTGCCCGATGGCACGCAGGTCATTCTCCAGGACTGGCGCGAAGGCGAAGTCTATCGGCTGTTCGTCATGCAGAAGGGCCCGGATTGGGGGCAGGATTACGATGAGGCCACACGGACCGACGACTGGCAATTCCAGTGGTACTGGCCCGATGGATCGATCAACGAGGCCGAGAACACCGAGCGCTGCAGGTCCTGTCACATGTCCCGCGCGGATCGCAGTTACATGTTCACCTATAACGATGCGCGGCGCTTCGAATGAGCTGGCGCAGCCCGTCCGCCCGGCTGGGGCTGGTGGCCGTGATGCTCGCGCTGCTGGCTTTCTGCTTTTCCTATTGGTGGCAAGGCAATCTCTGGCATGAGGTTGCCGGGACGCTGGTTCTCACGTTCATCCTCCGTCACGTTCTGAACAACGGGTGGTGGTGGCGTCTGGCCCGCGGACGCTGGACGCTTGCGCGCGCGGTCGCGTCCGTGCTGACCCTGTTGCTGGCGCTGGACGTGCTGGTCGTCACCCTGACCAGCCTCGCCATTTCCCGCAGCCTGTCGCTCCCGCTGCCCGGAACGTTCACCCTCCGCGAGATCCATTGGTTCGCGGCATGGTGGATGGTCGCGCTGGTCGGAGTGCATCTTGGCCTGAACGCCGGGCGCGTGGCGCGCTTTCTTCGGTGGTCCATGCTGCCCGCCGCCGGGCGCGCGGCGCTTGGCATGGCTGCCCTCGGGCTGGCGGTGCAAGGCGTGTTCAGCGGGGCAATCCTTGGCCTCTGGCCGCGACTGATGTTCCGGTACAGCCTTGCGATGTGGGACTTCAACGCGTCGGTGCTGCCGTTTTTCGGACACTGGATCGCGGTCGTGATGCTGTTCGCGGTGATCGGACGGGGGATCGCTACTGCGCTCGACTGGCAGCTAAGGCGCTCCGCGTTCGCCTGATTGAATGCAGACAGGCCCGGTCATCAGCGCCGGGCCTGTCCTGTCAGTGTGGATCAGACGCGCAGCAAGGTCTTGATGGCGCGGCGTTCGTCCATGGCGGCGTAGCCCTCGCCCACGTTCTTCAGGTCGATCTCGAGGTCGAAGACCTTGCCCGGATTGAATTCGCGCTTGAGGATGCCGTCGATCAGATCCGGCAGGAAGCGGCGCACAGGGGCGGGACCGCCCAGCAACTGGCGCTGTGCAAAGAACAGCTCCTGCCCGTCGAAGGTCACGCCATGCGGCACGCCGACAAAGCCGATGGCACCGCCGGGGCGCGCGCCATAGATCGCCTGTTGCATGCTCTGCTGGTGGCCCACGCATTCCATGACCGCGTCAGCACCCACACCACCGGTCAGTTCCCTAATCTTCGCAATACCGTCCTCCCCACGCTCGGCGACGATGTCGGTCGCGCCGAATTCAAGCGCAAGATCCTGGCGGGACTTGTGCCGTGACATGGCGATGATGCGCTCGGCGCCCATCTGCTTCGCGCTGAGCACCGCCATCAGACCGACTGCGCCATCGCCGACAACGGCCACCGTCATGCCGGGCTTTACGCCTGCCGCATCACAGGCAAAGTAGCCGGTGCCGTAGACGTCCGACGCGGCCAGAAGCGAGGCGATCAGGTCCTCGTCCGGGTGGCTCTCAAGTGCGACGAGAGAGCCATCGGCCAGCGGTACACGGGCCAGCGGGGCCTGCGCGCCGGTCATGAATTCGCGCTGTTCGCAGGACGACTGGAACCCGTGTTTGCAATGCGGGCAGGTGTTGTCGGACAGCACGAAGCTGCCCACCACGAACTGGCCGGGCTTGACGGAGGTCACGGCATCGCCGACCGCTTCGACCACGCCGCAGTATTCGTGGCCCATGGCCTGCGGTGCCGTGACAGGCTGGTCGCCGCGAAAGGGCCAGAGGTCTGAACCGCAGACGCAGCTTGCGGCGAGGCGGATGATCGCATCGGTGGGTTTGAGGATGGTGGGCTCGGCGACGTCCTCGAAACGGACGTCGTTCTTGCCGTAAAGTATGGTGGCTTTCATGGGTCTTCCTTTCAGTCAGGGCGCGGTGAAGCCCCCGCAAGAGGTATCGCGGGGGCTTGATGAGGATTAGGTGCGGAAAGGCGCTTGCACTGATGCACTACGTTCATGAAACGCGGGGTCAGTCCGGAATCTGGAAATCGTAGGTTTTCGTGCTGATCGCCTTCGGGTCCGGGCCGCCACGCTTGCCCGTGTCAAGCTGGGAGATCAGCGCAACCTCCTGTTCATTCAGCGCAAAATCGAACAATGCCGCGTTTTCCCGAATGCGCGACGGCGTCACCGACTTGGGGATCACGGCGTGCCCCATCTCCAGATGCCAGCGCAGGATCACCTGCGCCGTGGTCTTGCCGTGCGCCTTGGCGATGGCGGTGATGTCCGGGTGCGTCAGGGGATCGTCCGATGGTGTCGGGTCGCCCCAATAGCGGTTCACGCCGCCGATCGGCGACCAGGCCTGGGTGGCGATGCCATGTGCATCGTGAAAGGCTGTCAGCGGGCCTTGGGTAAAGAACGGGTGCAGTTCCACCTGATTGACCGCCGGAACGATGCCCGTCAGATCCATAGCCGCCTTCAGCTGATCCTCGTTGAAATTCGAGACCCCCACGGCACGGGCCCGCCCGCTCCGGGCGATCTCGCACAGGGCCTTCCACGCACCGAGCGTACGGTCGAATTCATCGGGCGCAGGCTGGTGCAACAGGTAGAGGTCGACATGCTCCATCCCGAGCTTGCGCAGCGAGCGGTCGAAGCCGCGATGCGCCCCGTCGTAGGTGTAGTCGGAAATCCAGAGCTTGGATTCGATGAACACCTCTTCGCGGTTGAGGCCAGAGGCGCGGAAAGCCTCGCCTACCTGTTCCTCGTTCATATAGGCCGCTGCCGTGTCGATCAGCCGATAGCCGGTGTCGAGCGCGGTGGCGACGCTGGACAGCGTATCCTCGGGCGAGGATCGGTAGACGCCAAACCCCAGCAACGGCATGTCGACGCCGTTGTTCAGGGTCACGTTCTGCCCCCGCTGCGCAGAGGTGGGTTGGTTGGAAAACGTCGGGGCGGCGTTGCTTCCTGCGAATGCACTCATGATCTGTCCTTTCTCCGGGTGGCTCCGGGTGTCTGGATCAGAAATAGAGTGCGACCATTATCCCGATTAGGTCGTTATTCTTGCAAACGTTCATGCATGGAGCGCATCAATCATCCTCGCCAGCGCAGGGCGTCGCGGATCACCGCAAAGGCCGGAGAGGCCTGAAGGCGGGAAGGATAGTAAAGGTGATAGCCGTCGAAGGGCGGCGACCAGTCCTCGAGCACCGGCTCCAGCTCGCCCGCATCGAAGTGTTTCTGCAAATGATAGTCCGGCAGACAGCACAGGCCCCTCCCGTCCAGACAGGCGGCGACCAGCAGTTCGGGATCGTTGGAGGTGAACTGCCCCTCGACACGCACATTCAGCGGCTTGCCGTCACGCTCGAATTCCCACGCATAGAGCCCGCCAAGCGTCGGCATCCGAAGGTTGATGCAGTTGTGGTTGGTCAGCTCATGCGGTGTCTGCGGACGGCCATGCGCTGCGAAATAGGCGGGCGCGCCGACAACCAACATCCGCAGATCCGGGCCGATCCGCAGCGCGATCATGTCCTTTTCGACCGCTTCGCCAAGGCGCACGCCCGCATCGAACCGTCCCTCGACGATATCCGTCCAGCCCTGGTCGGCGGAGAGTTCAAGACGGATATCAGGGTACTGCTCCAGCACGGGCGACAGCTTTGGCCAGAGGATCGACAGCGCCGCATTGCGCGATACCGTGATCCGCACCAGCCCCGCAGGCCGCGCCCGCATGGCGTCGAGCGAGGCCAGCCGCGCCTCGATGTCGTCGAAGGCCGGGCGCAGGGTTGCTGCCAGTTGCTCGCCCGCCGCGGTGGGCGAGACATTGCGCGTCGTCCGGGTCAGCAGCCGCAGGTCCAGCCGCTCCTCGAGCCGCTTCACCGTATGGGACAACGAGCTTTGCGAGGTGCCAAGGCGGGCCGCCGCGCGGGTAAAGCTGCGCGCTTCGCAAACGGCGAGAAAGGCCATGAGGTCGCCCAGTTCATCGCGCTTCATTCATGGGGTTCCTTCATGAGGGCATTCGGCAGACATGCGGTAAACATCTGAATTGGGGGGCTTACGTCAATTGTCAAGAGACAGGAGCCGAAGATGATCCACCGCAGACACGTCCTCACCGCCACGACGCTGGCCCTGACCACGCCAGCCTTCGCCCAAGGCGTGCGGGGCAGCCGGACGCTGGTCGTCCTCTTCACCCGCAGCCAGAATAGCCGGATCGGCGCGGAATGGGTGGCGCGACAGACCGGGGCCGACCTGTTCGAGATCAGGCCCCGCACCCCCTATCCGGTCGATTACTTCGAGACGGTCGAACAGAACCGGCAGGAGCAGGAACGCGATGCGCGGCCCGCGCTCAGCGACATGGGGCCGGACCTTGGCGGCTATGACACGATCTACCTCGCGCATCCGATCTGGTCGGGCGCCATGCCCGGGCCGGTGAAGACATGGCTTGCGGGGCAAGACCTGACGGGCAAACGCGTCGTGCCGATGATCTCGCATGGCGGATACGGCCCGGGCTCTGCCCTGGACACCCTGCGCACCCTCGCGCCGGGGGCAGAGATCGGCCGCCCCTTCGTGCGCGAAGGTGAACAGGAACGGCAGGTGGTCGAGGCTGTCGGGGACTGGTTCACCGGATGACGCTTCCTTGCCCCGCGGAGTTCCCTGCCGATTGATGCGGTTTGAATATAAACCCAAGAGAGATTATTCCACTAATCGCATCCATGAAAAGGCGCATCTCTGATCCTGAACAACGAAAGGACCCGCGCCATGACCCGAGATACGCGCAACCCGATGGCGGTGCTCGCCATCATCCTCATCAGCTACCTGATGATCATCCTCGACACCTCCATCGTCATCACCGGGCTGCCGAAGATCCAGTCGGAGCTGGGGTTTTCCACTGCGCAGCTAAGCTGGGTTCAGTCGATCTACACGCTGGCCTTCGGTGGCTTCCTCCTGCTCGGCGCGCGGGCGGGCGACATCCTCGGACGGCGCAAGACCTTTCAGGCGGGGCTGGTGATCTTCACCGCCGCCTCGGTCATGATCGGCCTTGCGCAATCCGCCGCGTGGATGATCGCGGCGCGCGGGGTGCAAGGGTTCGGCGCGGCGATCCTCGCGCCTTCAACCCTCGCCCTGCTCTCCTATTCGTTCCCCGAGGGGCGAGAGCGGACCCGCGCGACCGCCTGGTATGGATCGACCGCAGGCATCGGTGCGGCGGTCGGTCTCGTGCTCGGCGGCGTTTTGGCGCAGACGATCTCCTGGCGGGTGGGGTTCTTCATCAACCTGCCGATCGGGTTGGCGATGATCTTCCTCGGCGCGCGCCATGTCGAGGAAACTCCGCCGCAACCGGGCCGCTTTGATGCACTCGGCGCGGTGCTGTCGACGCTGGGCGTGGGCGGGCTGATCTGGGGTGTTCTGGAGACCTCCGAGAAAGGCTGGTCCGATCCGTTTGCGCTGTGGGCGATCCTCGGCGGCGCCCTTCTGGTCAGTGCCTTCTTCTGGCACGAAGCGCGTGCCACGCAACCGATCATGCCGTTGCGACTGCTCGATGACCGCGAGCGCATCGGCGCCTATGCCGCCCGCTTTCTCTACCTCGCCGCGATGGTCGGGTTCTTCTTCTTCTCGACGCAATTCCTGCAGGATGTCGACGGGTTCACGCCGTTGCAAGCCGGCCTTGCCTTCCTGCCGATGACGCTGGTCAACTTTGCCACCGCGACGCAGGTGCCGCGCCTGACCGACACCTTTGGCAATCGCCCCCTGATGCTGCTCGGCATCGCGGTCACGGCGGTCGGCATGGGTTGGCTCGCGCAGGCCGAGGCCGGGGGCAGCTACCTGTGGCAGATCGCCCTGCCGATGGCGCTGATCGGTGGCGGGCAAGGGCTGTGCTTCGGCCCGCTGACGGCGAGCGGCATCGCCCGCACGCGGCGCGAGGATGCGGGCGCGGCGTCCGGCCTCGTCAACGTGGCGCATCAGATGGGCATGTCCTTCGGTCTCGCGCTGCTGGTGGCCGTGGCGGCGATCTTCGGCGGTGACGGTTTCGCATCCAGCTATCACGCGGCGATGACCGCGGGGGCTGTGCTGCTGCTGCTGTCGCTGCTGGCCGCCTGGGCGCTCATCCCGCGCAAGTCTCTGAATTACCAGCCGAATGAGGATTGATGCGTCGGGGCGATAAAGCCTTGCCGCGTCGCGGCATAGTCATCGTGCCTGCGCCCCATAGCTCTTGACCAGACATAAACCGGCCTCCCCAAGGCCACTCCGACAGGAAGGCAGTCCCATGTCCCCACCCATCGAATTCCACCTCCGCCGCCGTACGTTCCTTGCAGGCACCGCCGTAGCTGCCGTTGCCTCGGGATTTGCGCGGCGCGCATCGGCGCAAGCCGCCCCGGTCGGCCCTGACGATTCGACCGTCACCCTGACCGTCAACGGCGAAGCGCGCGAGATGACCGTGGACAACCGCATGACGCTGCTCGATGCGCTGCGCGAGGAGCTGCACCTGACCGGCACCAAGAAGGGCTGCGACCACGGGCAATGCGGCGCCTGCACCTGCACGGTGAACGGCACGCGGGTGAATGCCTGCCTTAGCCTCGCAGTAATGCATGACGGCGACGAGATCGGGACCATCGAGGGGATCGGCCTGCCCGGCAACCTCGACCCGATGCAGGCCGCTTTCGTCAAGCATGACGGGTTCCAGTGCGGCTATTGCACCCCCGGCCAGATCCAGTCGGCCCGCGCCGTGCTGGACGAGATCCGCGCAGGCATTCCGAGCCACGTCACCGGCGACCTGACCGCCGAGATCGCCTTTACCGACGCCGAGATCCGCGAGCGCATGTCCGGCAACATCTGCCGCTGCGGCGCCTATGCCAACATCCTCGCCGCCATCACCGAAGTCGCGGAGGACAACGCATGAGACAGTTTTCCTATGAGCGCGCCAGTGGTGCCGCGCAGGCCGCCGCCCGCGTGGCCGAAGTTCAAGGCGCGAAGTTCATCGGCGGCGGGACGAACCTGCTGGATCTGATGAAGCTGGAGATCGAGACGCCGGTTCATCTTGTCGACGTCAAAGGCTTGGACCTGACCGAGATCGAGCCGACCGACGACGGCGGCCTGCGCATCGGCGCTCAGGTAACGAATACCGCGCTTTCCGCCGACGCGCGCATCCGCCGCGACTATCCCGTGCTGACCCGGGCCATCGCTGCCGGGGCCTCCGGCCAGATCCGCAACAAAGCGACCACCGCAGGCAACCTGCTGCAACGCACGCGATGCCCGTACTTCTACGACACAGCGATGCCCTGCAACAAGCGTGCTCCGGGGTCGGGCTGTGGGGCGCTGAGCGAAGGGGCCTTCTCGCGGCAACTGGGCGTGATCGGCACCTCGGATGCCTGCATCGCGACGCATCCCAGCGACATGGCCGTGGCGCTGAGGGTGCTGGATGCGGCGATCGAGACGGTGACGCCCTCCGGCATGACCCGTCGCATCGCGCTGGAAGACCTGCATCTTCTGCCGGGCGACACTCCGGAGCAGGAAAACGCGCTGATGCCCGGCGAGTTGATCACCCATGTCACCCTGCCTGCGCCGGTCGGCGGCACGCAGAGTTATCACAAGGTGTGCGACCGCGCGTCCTATGCCTTTGCCCTCGTCTCCGTCGCGCTGATCCGCCAGGCGGACGGCACGGGGCGCGTGGCGCTTGGCGGCGTTGCGCCGAAGCCTTGGCGCCGCGCCGAAGCGGATGCCGAGCTGCCCAACGGGGCGCGGGCCGTCATGGCGCGGCTGCTTGTGGGGGCCACTCCGACCGAGGAGAACGCCTTCAAGATCACCCTCGCCGAACGCACCCTCGCCGCAATGCTGAAGGAGGCCTGAGCCATGCAAGTCAATGAACCCGCAGGGCAGAACCTGTTCGACGACGCGAAGGTGGTGGGCAAACCCTCGCCGCGCATCGACGGCCCGCTGAAGGTCACCGGCACCGCGCCCTATGCCTATGAAAGGCACGACGCGGTGGAGGGGCAACTGTATGGCTATCCGGTGCTCGCGACGATTGCCAAGGGCACGATCCTCGCGATGGACACCGAGGCGGCCATGGCCATGCCTGGCGTCATCGACGTGATCACCGCACCCGACGTCGGCCAGATGCCAGAGCCGATCTCGTGGAACGTCGCGCCGCTGTTCGGCGGAGACGCCGTGGCGCATTACCATCAGGCGATTGCCGTCGTGGTGGCCGAAACCTTCGAGCAGGCCCGCGCTGCCGCCGCGCTGGTCGAGACGAACTATGACGCGGAAGAGCTCGGCAACCTCGACCTTGGCGCCGCCTGGGAAGAGGTCCGCGAGGATCGCACCGATGCCAGCCGCGTCGGCGATTTCAAGGCAGCCTTCGACGCGGCCCCTGTCACCATCGACCGCACCTACAGCACCCCTTCGCATAGCCACGCGATGATGGAGCCGCCGGCCACCATCGCCCATTGGGAGGATGGCAAGCTGACGATTTGGACCTCGAACCAGATGATCGAATGGGCGCGCCGGTCGCTGGCGACCACCTTCGAGATGGACGAGGCCGATGTGCGCGTTGACAGCCCCTTCATCGGCGGCGGCTTTGGCACGAAGCTGGTGCTGCGCTCTGATGCCATCATGGCAGCGCAGGCCGCGCGGCGGATCGGGCGCCCTGTGAAGGTCGCGATGCCCCGCCCCATGGTGATGAACAACACCTCGCACCGGGCCTCGACGATCCAGCGCATCCGCATCGGGGCCGGTCAGGACGGGCGCATCACCGCCATTGCGCACGAGGCCATCGCCCACGCAATGGACGGCGGGCGCGGCGAGAACGCGATTGCCCAGACGCGTGACTTCTATGCCGGGGCAAACCGGTTGGTGAAGCTGCACCTGGCGCGGATGACCCTGCCCGAGGAGAATGCCATGCGTGCGCCCGGCGAGGCCTCTGGTCTGATGGCACTGGAAATCGCCATGGACGAGATGGCGGAGGCACTCGGGATGGACCCCGTACAGTTCCGCATTCTGAACGACACGCAGGTGCATCCGGGTGATGGGCGACCCTTCTCGGATCGGCACTTCGTCGAATGTCTCGAACGCGGGGCGGAGGCCTTTGGCTGGGCCGATCGCAACACCACGCCAGGCGGGCTGACGGAAGGCGACTGGCTGATCGGTCATGGCGTGGCCGGGGCCTATCGCGGCGGACCGGCCACCGGATCGGGCGCACGGCTGACCCTGACGCCCGAGGGGCGCGTGATCGTCGAGACCTCCATGACCGACATCGGCACCGGCTCCTACACGATCCTCGCACAGACCGCCGCCGAAGTGATGGGTGTGACCGTCGCAGAAATAGAGGTCCGGCTGGGCGACAGCGCCTTCCCGGCGTCGTCCGGCTCCGGCGGACAATGGGGCGCGGCCTCCTCAACCGCAGGGGTCTACGCCGCCGCCGTGGCATTGCGCGAGGCCATCGCGGACCACATGGGCCGTGACGTCGACAGCCTGACCTTCGAGGGAGGTTCGGTGCGTACACCCGACAAGCAGGTGCCCCTGGCGGGCCTATCGCCGGAGCCGATCGTGGCCGAGGACAGCATCGCTTTCGGTGACTATCGCCGCGAACAGGTCGTCTCCACCTTCGGGGCGCATTTCGTCGAGGTTGGCGTGAACCGCTACACCGGCGAGACGCGGGTGCGGCGGATGCTGGCGGTCTGTGACGCGGGGCGCATCCTGAACCCGATCACCGCGCGCAGCCAGGTCATCGGTGGCATGGTGATGGGCGTGGGCGCCGCACTGATGGAGGATGCTGCCATCGACACCGGGCGCGGCATGTTCCCAGCGCATGACCTCGCTGGCTACGAGGTGCCGGTCCATGCGGACATCCCCGCGCAGGAGGTGATCTTCCTCGACACGGTCGACCCCGTGTCCTCGCCGCTGAACGCAAAGGGCGTGGGCGAGCTGGGCCTGTGTGGCGTCGCCGCAGCCGTGGCCAACGCCATCACCAACGCCACCGGCATACGGCAGCGCGACTACCCGGTGACGCTGGACCGCTTCCTCGACCGGATGCCCGCAACCTGAGGCCAGCCCTCGCGCCTCGCCGGGATCGGCGGGGCGCAGTCCCGCATTCAACGCTGTCCGGTCCGCTCAATCCTGACCTTGCTCCAGGCGCGCAGGTGGTCGAGCAGCAGCTTCAGCGCGGTGCGTTGAAACGTGCGATCCGGGTAATATACATGCAGCTCGGGCAGCGGCATCGTCCAGCCATCGAGCACAGCCCTGAGCCGTCCGGTCGCGAGATGCCCGTCCACCAAGTCCTGCGGCATCCAGGCCAGGCCCGTCCCTTCCAGAGCGGCATTGAGCGCGATCTGCGATTCGGACACGATCAGCGTTGCGGGCACCCGCACCCGGAACTCCCGCCCGTCTCGGGCGAATTCCCAGGCAAACAGCTCTCCGCTGCCGGAGAACCGCATGTTGATGCAGCGGTGCGCCATCAGGTCATCGGGATGCCGAGGCACGGGATGACGCGCGAAATAGGCCGGACTGCCGACGATGCGGACAGGCTGGACCGGACTGACCGCGAAGGAAATCATGTCCTTGTCGACGCTTTCCCCCATGCGCAGCCCGAGGTCGAACCGTTGCGCGACGATATCCACGAAACCGTTGTCAGTGACGATCTCGACCGTGATGCCGGGGTGGGCAGGCAGGAAATCACGCAACGCCGGCTCCAGGATCTGCAACGCCGAATATTCCGACGCGTTGACGCGCAAATGTCCGGTCGGCGCGGCCCCTTCGGCGCTGACCGTCTCGATCTCGCTGCGGATCAGGCCGATCCCCTCGTCGACCGCCGCAAAGAGCCGCTCTCCGGCGGGTGTCAGCGCGACCGAGCGCGTCGTGCGCGTGAGCAGGCGCAGCCCCAGCCGTTCCTCCAGCTTGCGGATCGTCTGGCTGAGCGCCGAGGGGCTGACCCCGATGCGGGCCGCCGCGCGGGTGAAGTTCAGTTCCTGCGCCACGATGGCAAAGGCGGAGAGATCGTCGAGCGGCAACATTGCGAAGCCTCGCTTCATGGGCTTTGCGGAAACAGGCGGATTATTCCGAGTGCCTTCATGGATTAGAACGACGGCACCGCAATGGCAACGGCAGACACGCCCTGCCAGCCCACAAATCGAGGATGCATGATGCTCCCTTTGCTTTGCTCCGGCTTGAGCGCCGCGCTGTTGATTTCTGTTGCCCTGCCCGCATGGGCCGAGGCCCCGGTCCCCGCCACGCTGACGCCGCTGGACGTGCCCGGCACGCAGCCGATGGGGGCAGCCGCCGTCGATCTGGCTGCGATGGGCTATACCGAGACCGAATTCCTGATCGAGGGCACCGCCAACCGCTATCGCGGTGCGATGCTGGGGGAACAGGAGACTGCCGAAGTAATCGATGGCGGCTGGCCCTGGCGCTCGCGCCTGCTGCTGCGGACCCCCGCGCCCGAGGCATTCAACGGCACCCTGGTCGTCGAATGGACAAATGTGACCGCCGGTCAGGACATCGATTTCGCCTTTGCCGAGATGCATGATTTCCTGCTCGCGCAGGGCTATGCCATCGCCACCGTCTCGGCGCAGAAGATGGGCGTCGATCGGCTGAAGACCTGGAACCCGGAACGGTATGGCGCTTTGAGCGTCGATGCGGACAACACCGACCCCGACACGGGCGCGCCGATCGACGGGTGCGGTCCGCTCGATGCCACGGTCTGCGATCCGCTGGCATGGGACATCTACGCGCAATCCGTCGCGGCGCTGAAGCTGACCGAGGCCGCCGACGCGCCGATGCATGGCTATGCCATCGACACCGTGATCGCGCTGGGACAATCGCAATCGGCCTCACGGATTTCCACCTATTACAACACCATCCAGCCGCTGACCGATAGCTTTGACGGCTTCCTGATGTACGACCTCGCGCGGCAGCTGCGCGATGACCTCGACGTACCGGCGATCACCGTGAACTCCGAGGTCACCGCCGACTTCTTCGAGCCGACGACGGACAGCGCCCACGTCCGGATCTGGGACATGGCCGGAGCCGCGCACAGTTCGGTCACGGGTGGGGCTTACGTCGATGCGATGGTCCGGCGCGATGCCTCGATGATGGGACCGGACGGACCGATAGGCTTTTCCGACGTGCTGGCCGCGCAGGATTGCACGCTGCCGCCGCGGTTCTCCAGGATCCTCAACGGGGACGTGCTGAATGCCGCGCTGGTCGGCCTGGAAGACTGGATCGAGGACGGCACCGCGGCCCCGGACAGCCGTCAGTTCCAGCGCGACGCCGCGGGCAAGGTCAGTCGCGATGCACAGGGACTGCCGCTGGGCGGGCTCCAGATGCCGGGCTTCACCGCGCCCTCGACGCGCTACGCGCTCAACGGGCCGGGCGTGTTCTGCCTGCTGTCGGGCTGGTTCGAGGATCTGAACCCCGAGGAAATGACCGCGCGCTACGGCAGCCGGTCCGACTGGCTCGATACCGTGATGGGCGAGGCACAGGCGCTGGTCGAGGCCCGGTACCTGCTGCCGGACGGGGCCGCCGGGATCGTCACCCGCGCCGAGGCCGTGCCCTTTGCCGACTGACAACCGCAATCCAGACTTACGAAAGGACGTCATCATGACACAGAAAAATCCCACCCCGCCAAAAGGGATCGGCCGCCGCACGGTCCTCGCCGCTGCCGCAGGTGGCTTGGCGTTGGCACAGCTGGCGGGCAGCCCGCGCATGGCTGCGGCGCAGGGCGTGGCGGCGCAGACCGGGCTCGGCGCGACGCGCCGCCTGGGCGCGCTCGAGGTTTCGGCCATGGGCATGGGCGTGCAGAACATGCACCGCACCTATACCAGCCTCGTGCCGAACCGCGCCGAAATGCTCCGCATTCTCCAAGCCGCGCATGATCGCGGCATCACCTTCTTCGACTGTGCCGAAGCCTACGGCCCGCACGAATGCGAACGTATCCTGGGCGAGGCGATCAGGGGCTTCCGCGACGAAGTGGTCATCACCTCGAAGTTTGGCTTCGACATCGATCTTGAGACCGGCGAACGGCGCGGCGGGCGCAACAGCAAGCCCGCACACATCAAGCTGGCGGTCGAGGGTATTCTGAATCGGTTGAACACCGACCGCATCGACCTTCTTTATCAGCACCGGGTCGATCCCGAGGTGCCGATCGAGGATGTTGCCGGGGCCGTCCGCGAGTTGATGGACGAAGGCAAGGTCCTGCATTGGGGTCTGTCGGAGATGGGGCTGGACACCCTGCGCCGTGCCCATGCGGAACTGCCGGTAAGCGCCGTGCAAAGCGAGTACTCGATGCTCTGGCGCGGCCCAGAGGATCAGGTGCTCGACACCTGCGAGGAACTGGGAATCGGCTTCGTGCCCTGGAGCCCGCTGGGCGTCGGCTTCCTGACCGGGGCCATTGACGCGAACACCCGCTTCGCGGAGGCGGATTTCCGCAGCCTCGAAGGACGTTTCCAGCCCGAAAACCTGCCCGCCAACCTGGCGCTGGTCGACCTGGCCAAGGATTGGGCCGCGCGCAAGCAGGCGCAGCCGGGGCAGATCGCGCTGGCCTGGCTGCTGGCGCAGAAACCCTGGATCGTGCCGATCCCGGGCACCACGCAGATGGCGCATATGCTGGAGAACGCGGGCGCGGCAGATCTGCGCTTCACGGCCGAGGAGCTGGCGGAACTGGACGCTTCGGTGCGTGCCATCACGGCGACAGGCTCCCGCCTGCCCGAAGCGGTACAGGTGATGTCGGGCGTCGAGGCTCCGCCGCGCAGCTGAAACCCTGTGCCCCGCGTGGCGTCCTGGTGCCCGGAGAGGGCAGCCATGACTGCCACGCGGGGCATCCACGATGCAGACGATGTGGAACCGGACGAGCCAAACGGCATGGTTCTCGTCATCAGCGGGTGCCAACGCCAGCCTCGGCGCCGAACCCGTTCGGGTCGCAATGGGTGCGGAGCCGGGCGACCGGAAAGCCATGGCCTATGCGTTTGCCGTGATCGACAGTGCCACCGTTCAAGCCGTCGACCGGGAGCGGTCCGCGCGGCTCGGCGCGATACTGGGCAATACCGACCGAGAATGGCGCCCGCACCCTAGTGGTCGCCCTGCGCCTTGGAGACTGGAGGGGACAACACGGATATCCTGTCCCGACCCAGCCAGCGGGCGTGCTGACCTGCCTGACAATACCATCAGCGCGCCGCCAAAGCTTCGCAGTTCTTGTGCGCACGGAATCAATCCTCGGGGACGGCTCCTCGATCTGGTGGTGTCGGTTGCCTCAAGACAATTCCCCCTCCAAGTCAAAGCCCAAGGCATATGGACACGCCTGACCGCTCCCTGCGCGTTGAAGACCTTCGCCCACTTCAACGGAGCGTGTCTGCCGCCCCAAAGCGGCCCTTGAACCCCGGATGCAGCATTCCCGGTCTATAGGGGCAGCGCTCGTGCGCTCCAGTCGTCAAGCTCTACCGCGATCAATCGCTCCGTCAAGCAAGCCGATACGAAACGCGGTGCGCCCTGTTCGCGCGTGTCATCAACACGCCCGAGGAGTACTGGCCACACCGGATCCAACAAACAGTAATCGACAGGTTCTTATTTCATTTCAGTACACTGCTCGACTTCTCTTGGTTCAACGCCACTCAGCTTCAAGCTGTAGAAGACCTCTTTGAGAGGTGCGTTTACCTGACACGTGGGTAATTACCCTGGGTCAGGGTAAAGTAGGGTAAAACCACCTTCCGCATCAATTTGCCACCAACACCTGCATTTCTCACCGCTCACAGCGACCGTTACGTTGGCTACAGTTGCATCCGCCTGATGCAGGTCCCTGTCCAAGCTCGAACTCGACGCTGAGGGTACCCATCAATCGGAAAAACACCCGACGGGTGCCGCATCGGTCTTGCCCCCGATCATCTGAGGCTGCGCCGTCGGTTTCGTGCTGGGGCGTTTCGGGTTCATCCCCTCTGACCGGCTTCAGACGATCCATCGGCGCGCTTTCAATGAATTGGCGCAGCCGCTCTTGATCTGGCTCCGCGCTTCTTACAGATCGCAGATAGGCCAGGACAGAAAAGCCAAGCGCACACACTGTAATCATGATCCCTATGACGAGAACACCCATGTTTTCTTCCATGTCGTCCATCCCGTTACGTTGATGAAGTCAGCTCACATCCCGAGCGGCGGGTCACCGCTTGGGCGTGAGGACTTCGGGGCCGCACGTGCGGTGCAGGCTTGGGAGTATCACGCAGCGGTATCCGGCGTTTGAGCCTGAGACAGCAGCTGTGAAAGGCGCTCCCCAGTCAGGACGCCCGTTTCCAGAACGGCGCGTGCCATCTCCGCCATCTTGAACAATTGTGGCTGCAAGCGGCACCGCGCTTCCTTATCTGCCGCCGCGATCAGCGCGGATACTTCCGGCAGGTTGCCTTGGATGACTTCGCGAATAAGAACTTCCGAATTGCTCGGCCCCAGCCAAAGCGGACCATTCTGACCCAGGCCATAAGCGCCAATCTCATTCGCGGCGGACCTGAGCACCTTCGCCAGATCGGAATCGCTGGCACCTCCGGCACCGCTCGATGGTTCTCCCAGTACGAGGATCTCAGCCATTCGCCCGGCCAGAAGAACGGTGCGATCGCGATGAAGCGTAGCAGAGGTGTGTACCATGCCTTGACCGGCGGTCCGGCATTCGCCGCCATCCTCAGACAGCCGCAGATACTCGACCGTCAGTTCCGGATAGGAATGTCCAACGAGCGCGTGACCGCATTCGTGAATTGCCATGCGCAGCAGGACGTCGGGCGGCATGTTGTGCAATCGCCCGGCGAGGGCCTCCAGGATGTCCGTTGTGATCAACTTGCGCCATTTGCGCCGTGCCGTCGCGCGTCCCTTCCGGATCGCTGCGGCGCAGTCAGCACCCGTCCGCCCCATGGCCTGCACGGCACAGGCCTCGACATCAATATCGTCATCGACCGACCGCAGATGCTGCCCGACAATCACGGCAAGGTCCTTTTGACGGGGCGGCGGGATGGTCGCGATCGTGTCAAATCGCCCTGACCTGCGGAGCGCCGGGGGGATCTTGTCGAATTCGTTCGCGGCGCCGACGACAATGACGCCCTCCCGCCCGCGGATGCCGTCCAACTGCTCGAGCAGGCCCTTTGTGGCCTTCAAATCATAGCTTGAGTGCTTGCCCTCGGACTGATGAAACGCGTCCAGTTCGTCCAAAAACAGGACCGTGGGCCTTGCGCTCTTCGCCTCGTCGAAAGTCCGCTTCATGGACTTCATGAAATCCCCGAGGTGCCCTCCGGCCTGCCAATCAGAATACGAACTGGCGACAAAAGAGACGCCGACAGTCCGGCTCATTGCCCGCCCGAGTTCCGTTTTGCCCGTACCCGGAGGCCCGATCAGAAGCAGGCCGCGGGGCACATCAGACCACTCCAATTCCCCCGACTGATATGCCGAGAGGGCATCCAGCAAATCCTGCGCTGCGACCTTCGCCTCGCCGTAGCCAGCCAGGTCGTCCAGATCGGCAACAGACGGGGGGATATCGGGCACCAGTTCGTCGTCTTCATCGTCTTCTTCGTCATCGTCCACGTACCGGGTCTGCGGCAGGTCCACCAGGAACTGGATTGCGCTCTGCCGATCCTCTGCGCGGCAGGCGCAGACCAGATCGAATGGTCTCACATGAGTGAAGTCATACCCTGCCGGAACGGGATGCTCTGCCTCCGCCTCATCGCCGAATTCGAAACCGAGGGCCAAGCTGATCATTTCGTGGTCTACCGGACCGAGGGTAAGGGTCTTCCGCGGGCAAAGCGGTAATTGGCTCTCGTGCTTCCGTGACATATCGGTCAGGTAGACGATCGGCTCTCCGGTCGAGAGCATAAGAGAGAACTCGTAGATCATGAGGTCCTGCCTGCATTTGCCTTCCAGCATCCGAAGATGGACGCGTTTCTTGAGGCCACAGTCCTTCGGCAGGTCGCAATCAAGGGAACGGTCGGCCGGTGTAGCGATCCTGATCGCTTTGGTTAGATCACCCGAATTCAGATGAGACCGCACGACCGTGAGCGCCTTGTGCCCAAAGATATCGAACTCGGCGTTCAGGGAGGCTCTCATGAACATCATCAGCGCGATGAACTGCCCGAGGTCGAAATCGGGGTCCTTGAATACCGCAAAATCGGAATGAAGAGACCCGGTATGGCCACTGGCGACGGCCAGTTTCGTCTTCGGCTCCTCCGGCGCCACCTCGATGAGATGATAGACAATCTTGGCGAAGGCCGCGCTGGTCCAGCTCGGATGGTGCTGCTTGTCATGCATGGTGGTGTCCTCTGGGCATGGGGCGGCCGGTCACGGAAATCCGTGTTTCAAAACGTGCGCCCTGATGTTGGTTGGTGCAGCGTTCGTCCTTGACCGCCGCAACAAGAACATAACAAGAACATCAGGTCCGGAGAAGCCCAATTTCAAGGAGCGCATCTCGCAACCCATTGCTGCCATTGACAATTTATAGCCTCAACTTACTCGCACGGTTCAAGAGCCTGATTTCAGGAGGCTCGGATCTGACAAACCTCACAACTTGCAAGACGTTTCCAAGACGCAAGCGCGGACGCTCCTGTTTTTCGCAAGGGCCCGAACAGCATTTCCGGTACTTGCGAAAAAACGGCAGTCATCTTCGGAAGAGGCCTCCACATCCGGCACACACTCGCGTGCGCCGTCTCCAGTCGGACGCTGACGACCACCAACTCCCGAATCATACAGCGCTGGAGATGGACTGAGGTGACGTGATGCCCCTGTCTCACCAAGTTCGAACAGCATGCCCCTTGGCCCGGTGCTGAGACCGCTACCTGGGCGCGGGGAACTGCGAGCTCAGGAACCCACCGGCTGCACTGAGGGGAACCTCCTGGATCACCTCGCCAATCCGGATCGATACGTTTTCCCGATCGACTTCCCGGGCACCGATCACCGCAATGACGGGGATCATCTGCTCGCGCACCCGCACGATCCTGCGCGACACCGTCTCACGCTGTGCGAAAAGCAACGATCGAAGGCCGGAGGATTTCAGAACCGCCGCGGCATGGGACGCAAAGTCCGCATGTAAGGCCGAAACAGGCAGGACAGCAACTTGCACCGGAGCCATCCAGTACGGCAGGCGCCCCTGGTGCTGCTCCAATAACATGGCGATCAATTGGGCGATGGAATTGACAACGGTGAGATGAAGTATGGCCGGCGCGGCACCTCCACCATCCTTGGCCACATACCGTGTTCCGTTCAGGCTGGCAGTTGTGACGTCCAACTGCAGCGTCCCAACGTCTTTCAGGCGGCCTTTCCGATCACGGAGCAAGAACTGCAGGCCAGGTCCCGTCGGCAGCGTGCGGTCCGATCGCCTTATGCCTTTCACCCCTGCGGCCATTACAGCTCCGACGAACGCCGCCTCAGCCTCCGCCAACTCAATTCCGACGGTCATAACGTCGATAAAGCCTGGGCGCAGAACCAGCTCCAGGTCCGGCAACCCCATCCCCGCATAGGCATCACGCACCATGGCGATAATTGCCGTCGTTTCGTCCCTGATCTGCTCAGACAAACACAGGACATGGGCATCCAGCGCGACAGACGCGGCAAAGGGCGAATGGTCGCCCGAGGCGCCAGCATTCCCTCCATCGCACTCAAAGAACTCGGAATACCGGACGGGCAGATCGCGCCAGGATTTCAGTCCTGCATCGAAAAGCCGAAGGTGGCCGCCACACGACCGGTGCTGACCGCTGCCATGACCTAGATCGGCCCGGATCGCTTCTGAACTCGCCGAGCCTTCCTCATCGGTCCCGAAGACCACACCGATGACTTTGCCCACTCCAGCGACGGAGGTTCGAACCTCACCGAAGCCAGACGATTGAAGCAGCCTCAGGAAGTGGCTCTCAAGAACGCGGTGCAGCGTCCAGCCGCGCGGTTGCCATATTACGGAACCAGAACCGCCCGCTTCGGAATTGTAGAGCCCGAGCTGGCGGGCGAGCCTCCAGTGGTTCAAACGCGACACCCTATTCGATCAACTTTGGCCCAGAATAAGAGGAACGGGCACCATCGGAATCCCTCAACCAAACCGGTGGTCATGCAGCTGAGGGCGGATTCCTGTCGTTCGCTGAGATGTCGACGGACGGCGGCTTTCAGGGCGAGAAGAAACTGGGAGCCGCCTTTGGCCAATCGACCAAAGAAAACTCATTCCCCGACTCATAAGCGATGTCAGCACGCTGCTTTGCTCCCAACCCGATTCTGGTAGAGATGCAGATCTTCCCTAAGACAAGGCCGACGATCTTGTCCTACCCCAAATGTGGCGTGTGCCCCGCCCCAAGCCTCAGCTCGGCTTACGACGTACTGGCGCAACCGCTTGGGCTTCGGCCGCCGCTGTGACGCGCCGCTCCAGATCATGTGCCTCGGCGACACCAACCGCCACCAACCGGCCCAACACCTGATCGATCTGCGGGCGCGCCGGGTGCCAAGGTTCGAGCAATCCCGGGTCTTCGACAATGCACGCCTCAAACCATTGCATGACGCGCCCGCCGACGCCCGCCGCAATCCACAGCTCAGATGACGTCGTGCGGTCGAACCAAGCTTCAACTGCGTCCAACAGAAAACCAAGATGGCGCGAGCGCGGCGCTACCAGCAGCATGTTCATCGTGCAGCGTGCGACGAACACCGTTGGCCCCCCGGCCAACATCGGGTGGATTATAGGTAGAAACGGATCAATCCGGTCGAACACGTTCGGCACCAAATAGCTTGGCGTCTCGGTGAACGGCGCATAGGTGTTGAAAAGCATTTTCCCGATGACGCCACCGCTTTCCATGTCGATCCGAGCTTTGTCTGGGTCGCAGTCGCTCCGCCACCGGTCGAGCGTCGTCAGCCGCGTAACAAGCTTTTCGCGCAGAGCCACCGGCCGTTCCGGCGCGCTGGTGCTGTCGTTGAAGTAGAGCACGTCAGCGGCGTGCTGAACCGTCTGCGCGACATTGGCAAACGACCCGTCCGGTAGGTCAGTCACGAACGGCAGATCTGCCGCGAACGCCTCATCGTCTCCGTCGAGCAGCCGCTCCGCATGGAGTGCATAAAAATGCAAATTCCAGTCGCTCGGCTCGTGGCTGATCTCGACATCGGCTGCATAGCCCAGTCCGTTCATTCTCCCAGTCCAGTCAGCATAGTCGGAGACAATCTCTTGCCGCCAGCTGATCGCGCCGGCAGGCGCAGACTGGATGATTGCCAGCCAACGGGCCGCCGCCTGATGATCAATGTGAAGGATCTCTGGCGAAGCGTCGATTGATATCTCCGGCGGATCGTCGGCATCAAACTCCTCAGACTTGACTGATCCAGGCACCCGTATCCGACTGGCCCGACGCAGGCTCGGTTGCTCTTTGGGCCAAGCGGGCCAGTTCGGTTCCGCGCCGCCATCAAGCCAGGCAAGTTCGGCCGTCACCGCCGTTTTGGTCAGAGCCGCACGCTCTGCTTCGAACGCTGCCTGCAGTGCCTCGTCGCCCGGTTCGTAATTCCTCCAGCGCCACATCATGCCTGAAAAGCCTGCCCGCATCATCGCCTTGAAGAGACGCGGCTCGATCTCCAAGATGCGTGGAACAGCCGCAGATACCGCAGGGACAGCCGCCCAATCCTGGCGCGTCGCGAGCGCGACCAGCTCATCGCGATCCGCGGTTTTCCTCAGCCGGGCCCAGAGATAGATCAGTGCGAGGATCGCGATCGCTGGGCGGTTGTAGCGCAACATATCGCTCGAGCCACCGCCGCGCTCTGATTTCTCTTCAAGTGCGATCCTGATCACTTCCCGCACCCAGGCTTCGTTTACGGCCAACAGCGCGTCGTCACCGTCGCGCGCGACGAGCAGCGCTGTCGTGATCAGCCGAGTCGCGCGTGACTTAAGTACATCCGTATCACTGTCGTCGGGAATGCTACCCTCGGCGTAGGCAACCGCATCGCGCGCTGTGTCGGCCGTCGCATATGTCCCGCCCTCGACCGCCATTGAAATACGCGCTTCCATGTTGCCCCTATCAGCCGATAATTTTCCCTTGGATTGTAGCGCCGCGAAATGCGCGGCCTCGTCCGGCGGTGACTGGTATCGAAGATTGCCATTCTCTTGCTCGAGCCAGTTTTCCCGACTGAGGAAGTTAAGTGCATAACGACCGGCGAACTCTGCGTTGGCTAACGTCGCATACTCGGCATAAGGTTCGAGTGTCTCTACTGCAGCCGCGAGCGCCTTCCGCAACGAATTGCCAACCGGCTCGTCGACCAGATAGTTCGGCAGGGTATCTATCAGCGAATAGCCCCGCGACGGTCGTGCTTTCAGATCAGCCATGCGGACGGGCCCTTTCGGCTCTTCCCTCAAACCCATCGTATCCCCCCCGACCGTACCTGGTCATGGATTTGGCGGGCACGGTCTTCGGCAAGGAGATGCGGACAGGCGAGGAATGGCGCGAGTGGAACACGAGCGACGGTGTTGTGTGATAGAAGAACGTCGATCGCGATGAGGAGATATGCAGCCGCGCTGCTCTCTGGGCCCAATATGTCGGAGAGCACCGCCTCGACCGGTTCGCCGTCATCGAGCCTCTTCTGGCTCCACGCCTCAAGTGCGAGCAGCCCGCAAGCTACAGCATATTCATCGCCATCTCCTCGTGACAAACCATAGGTCCAGAGCCAAGGGAAGAATCGCGGCCCTTCGCCAAAGTCGACTGTGATGCCGTCTTCGCCCGGCTCGCGCCCGTCGGTGTGAAAAGCGAGCGCCTCCTCGACCAGCCCCCGGATCAACGCCAGACCTTCGGCCGGCGCCGCGTTCAGCAAGTCGAGAAACGGCGGCTGCGCGGGCGATGGCGGCAGATAGTTTCTGTCGGCAAAGCTGAAGGCGTCCCGCCTAACGCGTTCCCGACTCCGCCGCCCGAGCGCCTTCTCAATCAAACTCGCGTGGACCATCGCCGCCAGTTCGGCTGGCGCGACGGGAGTAATCGCGCTCGAGAATTGGCGTAGTTCCTCCATTTTGTGATGGTCACATTCGTTCGTGATCGCGGTGAGATACGCCTTGAGCGAATTGGGCGCGAACGACCCGAGCAGCATCGCCACCAGCCGGAGCTTGGCTACCGTCCTCCGCTGCGTGTCGCCCCTCCAGCGCTCGCGTCCTTCCATCCCAGGGATCGTAACAGGCATGTCGCGCAGATCTAGCTGGCACAGCCAGTCGAACAGTAGCCGAGCCGTTCGCTCGGCAAGCGACGGAAGCACCTTGAGGAAGAAGGTCTGTATCTCGACCAGCTCGACCACGGCATTGATTGCCGACATTGGCACCTCGGCAGCGTGATCAAGTATCCAGCGCAGCACCTGGACCGACGATCCCGTCACGTCGGTCCGATACGAGCGTGGCAGGTCGACCTTCGATCCATCAGGCAAGGCAATAATGTCAGCAGCGGCCTGCGTCTCGACCGCGACAATCGTCTTCGACAGTTCGACAAAGAGTGCGCCACCCTCGGCTAGGAGCGAGGCGCTCGACTTTTCCAGTAGATGACAAGGGCGGCGAGGGCGATGGCCGAAAGGAAAACCTTCGGGCACCGGTCATATCGGGTGGCCACACGCCTCCAGTCCTTGAGCCTGCCGAACATGATCTCGATGCGATTACGCCGC
>JAUIDM010000365.1 GCA_030428915.1 Alphaproteobacteria bacterium
ATTTCGTCATGCATCAGGCCGAGGCACTGGACCGACACCGGGCGACGGGACGGCCCATCGGGCGGCTGCACGGGCTGCCGGTGGCGCTCAAGGACATCATCGACACGGCCCGCATCCCGACCGAAAACGGCACAGGGGTCGACAAGGGCAGGGTCCCCGAAAAGGACGCTTTCGTGGTCGAACGGCTGAAGGCTGAGGGCGCGGTGATCATGGGCAAGACGGTGACGACCGAACTGGCCTATATGAACCCGCCCGCCACGCGCAATCCGCATGGGCCCGCCCATACGCCGGGCGGGTCCTCCTCCGGCTCGGCGGCGGCAGTGGCGGCGGGAATGGTTCCGTTGGCGATCGGCACCCAGACTGGTGGTTCGGTGATCCGTCCCGCCGCCTTCTGCGGCGTGACCGGATTCAAGCCCACCTTTGGGGCGATCCCGCGCACGGGTATCCTCAGGCAATCACAGACCCTTGATACGGTCGGTGTCTTTGGCCGCGATCCGCGCGATGCGGCCCTTTTGGCCGAGGTGCTTTTCGGCCACGACGCAGCCGATCCCGCCACCGCCCCGGCACCGTTTTCCCAGCTGTTTGCTACCGCATCAGAGGCGCCGCCTTTGCCGCCCGTCTTCGCGCTGGTCAAACCGCCGGGCTGGGAGGCGGCGGACGCCGAAACCCGCGACGCCTTCGCCGAACTCGCGGCTGAACTGGGCGAGGAGCAGTGTTTCGAACTGCAGTTGCCCCCGCATTTCGCCGACGCCGCCGAACTGCGCCGCCGTATCAACTTCGCCGAGATGGCGCGGAACTATTACCGCTACGCCAAGGCGGGCCCCGATCACCTGTCTCCGGTCCTGCAGGAGGCGTTGCAGGAAGGTAGCGCGACACTCGCCAAGGATTACCTCGCGGCGCTCGACTGGCGCGAAGTGCTTTATGCCGGGCTGGCGGAGATATTCTCGCATGCCGATGCAATCCTGACGCCGGCCGCGCCGGGACCCGCGCCCGCGGACCTCACGACCACGGGCGATCCGATCTTCAACGGTCTCTGGACCTTTGCCGGCACGCCAGCCGTAACGGTGCCGGTCTTCACCGCCGGGAACGGCATGCCAATGGGCGCACAACTAGTCGGACCGCGCGGAAGCGATGGACGTTTGCTTAGAACGGCGGCCTGGCTGATGGACCGGCTCGATCCGGTGGCGGATTAGGAGGGGAGTACGAAATGGACAAGGCAATGGCACTTTTCGCCTTTCTCGTCTTCGCGGCCTTCCTCGGAATCCTTGTGTGGTACGTGGCCGAGATCGACCTCGCGATGGTGATCGGCCTGACGATTGTACTGCTCGGCTATGATTTCGCGACATCTGCACGGGGTGGGCGGAACGGCGACTGATCGCCTGCCCGACTCCCGTCACAAGGCCCTTTAAAAGCTGAAGCGCAGTTTCTTGCGGATGACCTTTGCCGTGACCGCGCCAGAAGAGGTCGGGCAAGCGCACATATCGGGTTTTGTGGGCATGAAAGACCGGAAACGATGTCCAGACTTTCAGCAATTCTGACGCCAGATGCTTCTCGCAGGATCACGGTCCGAGCCATAGCGCAACTGATGCGCCGCAATCCGGTCGGTAGTTCCGGTTCCTGCAAGCGGGTTCGAACGCAAATCCGCTCATACGACCGAAAAGCAGGCGATTTGACCAGAAATGCCCCACGATCACCACCTCGCCGGACGGGTCACGCAGAGCACGGAGCCGGTCGGCGACGCGACCGACCCGGTTCCAGACATCGTGAAGGCTTTCGCCCTCCGGGACAGGATCGATGAGGTGGTCCTTGCGAAGCCGAAGTCGGGTCTCCTGTTTCGAAATACCTTCATAGGCCCCGAAATCAAACTCGGTGAGGTCGGGGTCGACCACCGGCACCAGCGCGTGCAGTGCCGCGATCGGGGCCGCCGTTTCATAAGCCCGTCGCAGGGGGCTTGTCAGCACGGCCCGGATCGGCGCGTCGCGCAATTCTTCGGCTATCCGACGCGCCTGCCGGAGTCCCGTCTCGGTCATCGTGACATCGGTTCTACCGGCATAGCTCTGGCCGCTGGTCGCCGTTTCGCCATGGCGGACGAGGTGGATGATCATGTGCCCGTCACCAGCCTGTCGTAAAGCGCATCCACCGCTCCAGCGGCGGTGGCCCAGTCGAACCTTTGCGCCCGACTGCGTCCAGCGCGGCTAAGTTCCGACCGGAGATGTTCATCGGTAATGAGCCCTCTCAGCGCCGCCGACAGTTCCTGCGGATTGTCCGGTGGGATCAGCCGTGCCGCGTCCGCCGTCACTTCCGGAATTCCGCCGACGGCGCTGGCGACGACCGGCAGGCCCATGGCCATGCCTTCGACGATGGCGAGGCCGAAGCCTTCCCATCGCGACGGTGCGGCGAGGATGTCGAAAGCGGCCAGCAGGTCGCCGATATCTTCGCGGTGCCCGGTAAACCGGATGGCCTGCCCGGGCGTCGCATCCGCGCGGGTGCGGAGGGTGTCGGTAAGGGCCCGGTCCTCCATCGCGCCAACCACAACGAAGCGGGCGTGAGGCAGGTCGGGCAGCAGCCGTTCGGCCGCCTCGACGAATGTATCGACCCCTTTCTGCGCGCAGATCCGTCCGACGAGCCCGATGCAGATCTCGTCCTCCGCCAATCCCAACGCGGCGCGGCCGCGCGCCCGGTCAGCCACGGCGAGGCGGTCAAGCTCGAACCCATTGCGGATGACCGTCAGGCTTTCGGGTGCGACCCCGGTCCATTCCGCGACATGCGCCGCGACCGCGCCGGAAACGGCGATCCGGGCATCGGTGATGCGGCCAAGGCGTCGTTCCAGTGCTATGGCGGAGGGGTCGGACCACTTGTCGGCATAGTCGTTGTGGTAATGCGCCACGATCTTCAGCCCAGTCGCACGCAGAAGTGCGCCCGCCATGCGGCCATAAAGGTTCGGCCGAAAGGAATGCGTGTGCAGGATGCCGATGTTCCGCGCCTCCAGAAACTCGGCGAGTGCCGCAATGGCCCCGGTCTTGCCGCGCTCCTGTCCCGCGACCTCGACCGCCGCATCGAGCCCCGAAAACAGATCGAGTCCTTCGCCCGGTTTCAGGAAGAAGACCGAGGGTGTGTAGCGCCGTCTGTCGGTCAGATCGACAAGCGACCTGACCACGCGGGGAACACCGCCGAACCCGGGCGTGTTCAGGACATGCGCAACGCCTGTTGTCATCTTGTCTGCCCCAGTCGGCGCAGAATGTCCCGTGCCCGTCCCGCGCTCATGGGTCCGGGCCGTTGGGCATGGAACTTGGCAAGGTGCAGCGCGACGATGCCACGGCACCAGTCGAAACTGTCCGCACCCCGCACTCTCAGTTCCCGGCAAGCCTCCGAAACCGTGGCGTCCGCGAGTCGTCCTAGCTGGGCTTCCACGTGCAGACGTCCGTAAAACTGCGCCAGATCGTAGTCGGGCGGGCCGAGGGACAGGCTTTCAGTATCTATCAGGGTGATCCCGGCAGGCCCGATGATCACATGTTCCAGCTTCATATCGCCATGGATCGGCCTCAGCGCCAGCCGCACCGGCGTTGCCTTGAGACGGCTGACGACACTCCGCGCAATTACGGCCAAACCCGGCATGACCTCTTCAATCAATCCAGCGGATCTCTCCGCGTTTTCAAGCAGGGCTTGCCGGTCATAGAGACGTGCCGGCGTGATTGGTGCAGACCAGAGGTTGCGCAGGTCAGCACACACCACGGCAAGTAGCTGTGTTGCTTTGTCCGGCGCCAGTTGGGACAGGGCTTCTTGAAGGTTTTGGCCCGGCACCGCGGTGAAGGAAACGGCATTCAGGTCGTGGTTAACCGCGTGGACCCGCGCGATGTGCAAGCGCGTCCCTTCGAGGTTGTCTGCCAGAAGGGCATTGGATGCGGCCAGCCGCGTCACCGCCGCGTCGCGCTGGAGCTTGACGTAAAAGCTGGCGCCATCGCGGCGCTGACAGCGGAAGGTGCAGGACAGGCCGGGGCGGTAGCGGACG
>JAUIDM010000366.1 GCA_030428915.1 Alphaproteobacteria bacterium
ACAAGCTGGAACCGGCCGACGTTACCGTGTTCCATGACGAGTTGGACCTTGCGCCCGGAAAGTGTCGGGTGAAGTCAGGCGGCGGTCATGCCGGCCATAACGGGCTGCGCTCTTTGCATCAGCATATTGGAGAGGCGTATCAGCGGGTCCGGCTGGGTATCGGCCATCCGGGGCACAAGGACCGGGTTGCCCCTTACGTCTTGTCTGACTTCGCCAAGGCCGATCAGGACTGGCTCGACGACCTGATGCGAGGCCTGTCCGATGGCGCGGCGGCCCTTGCCGCTGGCGACGCTGCACGATTTGCGAATGCGGTGGCGTTACGCACAGCCCCGCCCCGGTCGTCAACGACCGCCGAAAAATCTGCCCTGGCCGCGAAAGAACCGGACAGAGAGGAGGCCGGGCCCGAAGCCGACGCACGCTCTCCGCTGCAACGTCTCATCGACCGGTTTCGCTAGATCAGACTTGCCTCCGCGCCGGGCAGGTGGTTCGCTGCCGCAAAAGCGGGGAACATATGCGGAAAGTGTTGAAAACTGCGGGCAGGGTCGCCGCATTGGCGTTGGTTGCAGCCCTTGTCGTCGGCATCTGGAAGCGAGAAGAGATCACCAGGCTGATGGCCGTGAATTCTCTGTTCACGGCAGAGAAGATCACCCGCAATTTCAGCCATATGGACGATCTGTTCCTGACCCGGGCCTTGCCGCGCGGTGACGGGCCGGTTTCTCCGCTTCCGGGTGGCCCTGCGATGAAATTGCCGGAAGGCGCCGCCGAATGGATCGAGACGCGTTCCGTTACCGCCCTTCTGGTGCTGAAAGGCGGGCGCATTGTCCATGAAAGTTATCATCGCGGCACGGGCGCCGAGGATCTGCGGATAAGCTGGTCGATGGCCAAGAGCTTTCTGTCGGTGCTGTTCGGGACCGTATTGGAAGAGGGCGTAATCGCTTCGCTCGACGATCCTGTCGTGCAATACGCGCCGGAACTGAGGGGGTCCGCCTACGATGGTACGACCATCCGACAGGTCCTGAACATGGCCTCGGGGGTGAAGTTTAACGAGGACTATCTCGACTTTCATTCGGACATCAACCGGATGGGCCGGGTGCTGGCGCTGGGCGGGTCGATGGACGGCTTTGCCGCCGGGCTGATGGCGCGCGAGGCTGAACCAGGCTCCGAATGGAAATATGTCTCCATCGACACTCATGTGATCGGCATGGTCATCGCCGGTGCGACCGGACGCGATCCGGCCGACCTTATGGTCGAACGCATTGTCCGGCCGATGGGATTTGAGGCAGAGCCCTACTTCCTGACCGATGGCGAGGGCACGGCCTTTGTGCTCGGCGGTCTCAACATGCGAACGCGGGACTATGCCCGGTTTGGTCAGATGATCCTGCAAAAGGGTGAGTGGCAGGGGCAACGGATCGTTTCGGCGGATTGGATCGACGCCTCTACCCGTCCCTCTGCACCCGGCGGTGCGCTTTATGGATATCAGTGGTGGATACCTCGGGACGCGGGCGGCGATTTCATGGCGCAGGGAATTTACGGACAATACATCTATATCTCGCCGCGCCATGATACAGTGATCGTCGTTAACGCCGCCGACCGGGGGTTTCGGAACCCGGGGGTGGATGACGCGAATATCGATATGCTCCAGGCCATCGCCCGGGCAGAGGAGGAGCCATGAAAGCGGAACCGTCCATCAACGTGCTCGGCGGCCCGCTGGAGCCCTGTTCCACCGATCCCATGACCGGCTTTTTCCGCGATGGCCATTGCAATACCTGTACCGAGGATCGTGGTAGCCATACGATCTGCGTGGAGATGACGGCCGAGTTTCTCGCCTGGTCGAAATATGTCGGTAACGACCTTTCGACGCCGCGCCCCGAGTTCCGCTTTCCCGGGCTGAGGCCGGGGGACAGGTGGTGCCTTTGTGCCTCTCGGTTTTTGCAGGCTCATGACGAAGGCTGTGCGCCCAACGTCCGTCTGCGGGCAACCCATGCACGGGTAACGGATATCGTGCCCCTGGCAGTATTGAAGGATTACGACGTCGCGTAGCGGTAGTTGATGCTCCTGCCCGTAAAGTCGCGGATGTGCTCAGAGCTGTCTGGGGGGCGACGAGGCGCGCGACGCTGCAGCAGTTCAGCGGAAGCCGAACACCTCATGCCCGGTATCCGATACGAGTACGGGACTCGTGCCGTTATCGCCAAGTAAACGGATGCGCTTGGCAAGGAATGTTCCGTGCGCGAATGCGTCAGGTTGGGCGGCAGGCAGATTCGGCAGCACTTGCGACAGGTCGTCGCTGATCGCGGTGGGCGCTTTTTCGGCGCTGCGCGACACGCTGACGATCGCCGATGCCGCGGCAGGTTTCAGAACCGCAACCGTCGGTTCCACCTGTGTCAGTTTCTGACTGGCCGGAACCGGTTTCCCGCTTAGCAATGCGGCAATCTGGTCCGCGTTCTGCATCAGATGGCCCGTCGCCAGTGCAATAAAGAAAGTGACGCCAACGGTCATCGCCCTACGCCGGATCTCCATGGTGGCCTCCGCAAACTTCCCCAACGACCGATCTAGCGCTGGATCGGGGCATGGGCGTGACATAGCGGTGGCAAAACTTATGCGGGAACTGGGCGCGCGAGTCACATCATCTGGACGAAATGCTAGGCATTGCAACAAGATACTGAAAGCTTGCGGGAAATGTGGCAACGCCTGCCACACTTCCGCCGCGGTTTCGCCATGAGAATGAACCGCCGGCAACGACTCATTTTTGAACGTACAGAAACGACTCAGGCCAAGCGGCCGTGGCAATGCTTGAATTTGGTGCCCGAGCCGCAGGGACAGGGGTCGTTGCGGCCGGGATTGCCCCAGGTTGCCGGATCGGTCTCGTCAAAACCATCCACAAGCGGCGTGGTGGCAGGGGCAGCGGCCTCCGCCGCCGCGGGAACGCCCGCCGCCGCACGGTTCTGGTTCATCTCGGCGATCACCGCCTGTTGCTCTTCCTCGGTCATCGGACGGATCTTGCCCAGCTTTTGCGTGACATCCTCACGCAGCCCGTCCAGAAGATGTTCAAAGAGCGCGAAAGCCTCGGATTTGTATTCGTTCAGCGGATCGCGCTGGGCATAGCCCCGGAACCCGACGACCGAGCGCAGATGCTCCAGCGTCACAAGGTGTTCGCGCCACTTGGTGTCGATCGTCTGCAGCAGGAACTGTTTTTCGATCTGCCGCATCGTGTCCGCGCCGAAGGCTGCGGCTTTTTCGGCCATCTGTTCGTCAGACGCCTTGTAGATGCGCTCGCGCATCTCGTCCTGATCGACGCCGTCTTCCTTGGCCCAGTCGATGATCGGCAGATCGAGCGAGAGCTTCTCCATTACAGTGGCGTAAAGACCTTCGGCATTCCATTGCTCGGCATAGGACCGGGGCGGCAGGAATTCATCCACAAGGTCGTCCACAACCTGGTGGCGCATGTCCTGCACGATTTCTTCGATATCCTCGGCCTGCATGATTTCCAGCCGCTGGCCGAAGATCACCTTGCGCTGGTCGTTCATGACATCGTCGAATTTCAGGAGTTGCTTGCGCATGTCGAAGTTGCGGCCTTCGACCTTGGCTTGCGCGCGCTCAAGCGATTTGTTCACCCAAGGGTGGATGATTGCCTCACCCTCGCCCATACCAAGCTTGGACAGAACCGCGTCGAGCTTTTCCGAACCGAATATGCGCATCAGGTCGTCTTCGAGCGACAGGTAGAACGCAGACCGACCGGGATCGCCCTGGCGGCCCGACCGGCCGCGAAGCTGGTTGTCGATGCGGCGGCTTTCGTGGCGTTCGCTGGCCAGCACGAAAAGCCCGCCGGCCTCGATCACCTTGGCCTTTTCATCGGCATGCTCGGCCTCGATCCGGGCGCGCAGCTCGTCAGGATTGGCTTCGGGATCGGCGGCAAGCGCCTCCATCACCTTCATTTCGACATTGCCGCCCAGCTGGATGTCGGTTCCCCGGCCGGCCATGTTCGTCGCGATGGTCACGGCGCCCAGCT